>JAJRVK010000131.1 GCA_024277315.1 archaeon
AAGATATCGACGCCATAGAGAAAGAGGACGAATACGCCATTGCTATGCTTGGATGGGCAACCTCCGGTTACGATATAACAAAGCTGGAAGAGTTGATGAAAGGGCGCAGCAAAAAGAGGTTCGAGAAGGAGTTCGAGAAGGTAAGGAAGGGCATTGAAAAGCTGGAAAAGATAAAAAAGGCCCTGGAGGATCTCAATATCTCCGGTGTCGAGAAAGAGGTGGATGAACTCTTGAAAGTCATAAACGACCCGTACAAAGCAAAGGAGGCGGAAAAGCAGTTCGAGACCATAAAAAAGATTGTTCGGGCAAAGGACATAGAATCCGAGCTGGATTCCATGCTATCGGTGGATGATCTTAAACCTAGGGTAATGGAGATTAAAGAGCGGCTCAAGAACATAGATGAACTCGATAAAATCGAGGAGGATCTTAAAGATTTGAGAAGGGAGTTCAAGGAATCCTATTTCGTTGCCGAATTCATAGAGATGATCGAGGAGAAGCCCAGGACGGTAAAGAAAATAAAGGTCACAGAAGAAGAGCACAAAAGCAAAAACCCGATGATGCTGAAAGACCTTTTCGTTTTCTCGAATACAGGCAAGTTCCTGGGGCACAAAACCACACGGAAGGGTAGGATAGACAAGAAGGAGCTTGTGGAGAAACTGAACACGGCCCGTGATTTTGTGAAGAACGACAGGTTCTCAAGCGGAGTCCTCATAAAGGTCCCCAAAGGCGATGAGACCCTTCTCGTACAGAAAGGAGAGTTCGTCGCCGTCGGTATGATAATATCCGGAGAAGTTCACAGACTAACCGGGAAACTTCTGAAAAAAGGCATAGAGATGATGGAAAAAGAGGATGAAGAGGCCATCAGGAACTGGGACGGAAGCAAGGAATCGCTGCTACATCTGCAGAAAAACATGAACGCTATAATGTACGCCGCTATAAAACTCGGTGAACAGATGGAAGAAAAATAGGGGAGTTATTCTCCCCTGTACTTTTTTGCTATTTCTTTTGCGACATCCAGTGTGCTGGAACTGCCGCCCATATCATAGGTCCTGACCTTTCCTTCCTGGACGACCTGCTCTATGGCGCTCTCCAGACGCTCTGCTTTTTCGTGCTCTCCGAGATAGTCCAGCATCATCTTGACAGCACGTATCATTGCTATGGGATTAACCTTGTACTGGCCTGCATACTTGGGAGCCGAACCGTGAACTGGTTCAAACACCGCATAGTCATCACCTATGTTTCCGGCCACTGCAAATCCCAGACCTCCGGTCAGCTGCGATGCAAGATCGGAGATTATGTCGCCGAACATGTTTGATGTCACCAGAACATCGTAATCCTCCGGGTTCTTGACCAGCCACATGGCCTGGGCGTCTATGTTCGTTTCCCAGAGTTCTATTCCCGGATAGTTCTTGGCTATTTCCCTGGCGATTTCCACGAACATGCCGCTGGTTTCCCTTATGACGTTTGGCTTTTCGACCACCGTAACGCTCCTCGCATCATATTTCTCGGCATAATCGAAAGCGGCCTTTACTATCCTTTCACATCCCTTTCTCGTGAATATTCTGCAAGATAGTGCCAGTTCGTCGGACGGGACGTCCATGAAACGCTTGAACTTGGGATGTACGGAAAGTGCCTTTTTGATGTTGTCCGAGACCGGTCTGAACTCGACACCGCTGTAAAGCCCCTCGGTGTTCTCCCTGAAAACGGTGATGTTTATGCCATCTCTATAGTTCAGAGGATTTACCGGATATGCCTTGGCCGGCCTTACATTCGCATAAAGTTCGAATTCCTGCCTGAGGCGCACTATTGGGCTGAAATATTCCAGGCCCCTGTCCCTTAGTTCGGGTGCAAGCTCTTCTCTTGCCTCCTTTTTCGGCTTCGATGTTATCGCGCCGAAAAGTGCAACGTCTGTCTGTTTCAAAAGCTCTATGGTCCTGTCGGGGAGCGGATTGCCCTCCTTGCACCAGAATTCCCAACCGATATCTCCATAGAGATACTCGGCATCGAGAGCTATCTCCTCCAGAACAATCATCGCCGCCTCTACAACCTCTTTCCCAACACCATCTCCTGGGAGTACCGCTATCCTATATTTTGTCAAGGAATCACCGTGGCGAAATCCACTTCTATTTAAAGAATGTCTTGCCACATGCCGAAAGATGCGGACCTGCCGGGATTCGAACCCGGGTCAGGGGCTCCGGAGGCCCCCAGGATATCCAGACTACCCTACAGGTCCATCTGAGGAAATGCAATTTTGGGTAGTTTCGACGCATATAAATGGATTTTCATGGGAAGATGCGCCGTGACAGGCGACGAAGTTAAAGCGAAGTTGCAGGCCAGACCATCTTCGGACAAAGGGTCATGCCGGATCCATCGAGGTTCCTGCCGTCTGTTTATAGGGGATGCTCCCGCGCTCCATATGTCTACATGAAATCATCCAGTGTAAGATTCTTTCCTGTTTGGTTTTTCCTCTTTTCCTTTCTCTTCGGTCCGGTTCCGAAGGTATCGAAAAGAGTTGACTGACTCACGCCGCTCATGAGGGCGTCCTCATCCCATCCGAAGACCTCGGTAACCCTTGCAAGGGTCATGGCCACCCTTCTGGCATAATAGTTCCAGTCCGGACTGGCATGGAAATCGGCACCGTCTATGTAAGGCTCCACCTCCTGAGGGGTCCTTCTGCTATTCGTCACTATCCATGAAACCTTCATGCCCGGAACGAATTCATAACCCATTTTTTCCATCTTCTTTGCGGTCTGGACGTTCGCCATGGAATCGGGTTCTTTGTAATAATTATAATCCTTGCATGTCCTAGATATCACGAGGCTCTCTATGGGAACCTTTCCTGTTGCGACCTTTTTTACAATGTCCCTCGCTGTTTCTATGGCCTTTTCGGTATCTCCTCTCAGGATGTCCTCGAAGACCGCCATGAGTGCCTCGCTCTGGAGGTCGAACGAATCTGTCCTCCTTATCTCATAACCCCTGACTATTATCTCGCCTTTCTGCGGCCAGACAATCTTGCCGACATATCTCTTCTTTGCACCGTGAGAGAAGAACGGGTTCAGAACTTTCTCGAATTCCATTGTGATACCCCCTCTGCTGAACTTCTCGGCCACCTCTTTTCCTATGCGGATGGAACCGTCAAGGTTCTTCTCAGGGGATTCGAAGAAAACGCTGTCCGTATCTGAGTATATAACATTATAACCTTCCTCCTGAAGTTTCTTTATCGCATTTTTTATATTCTCTCTGGCAAATGCGGTTATGCTCGCTCCTATGCTCTTGTTCGTGAATCTGTAAAAAGAAGATGCGAATACACCGTAGAAGGAGTTCATCAGTATCTTTATTGCGTTCTGAAGCCCGTTGTAGTACCTGCGCTCCTCCTCGTTCTTTGCCTCTTTCATGAGCCTCTTTGTCTCGTCTCTCCTTTTCATCAGGTCCTCGAGTATGTCCGGAAGGATTCCCTTTCTCACGGATTTGTCCAGAAACCTCACGCCTATCGGGCTCACTACGGTCCCCTTCGGGCTTATGGTGGTGAAGCAGATATTGTTCGCTATTATCGTGCTGGGGTACATGCTCTTGAAGTCCAGTACTATGACCCAGTGGTAAAGTCCGGGCTGTATGCTGTGCACATATCCGCCCTCTATCTTCTCGCCTCTCGAACCCCTGAACTTCATCTGCGGAACACCCACCTTTCTTCTGTCCGCTTCCCTTATCAGTATGGAATCGATGAGCGCGGAGGTGTTCCCATTAAGCACATCGTCAAGCGGAAGCTTTGAAACCGTCGCAAGGTCCAGGTTTTTCTCGATGACCTCTATCTTCAGCAGTATTTTGAGGGCCAGGAGCGCATCCTGGACACAGTATTCTATCACCCTCTCCCTGTCGTTTTTCCACTCCTCGTCTATCTTTTTGGGGTCAACCTCGTCCTTTTTCTCACCGAGGAGAAGCTGGGCGACGTGATTGAGGGTCTCCTTTTTCGGCCGTATCTCTCTTTTGGCATTCCACCAAGCATCCGCTACAACCCTCCCGTGTGTCTTCCAGAACCTGTCTCCCAGGGCTTTAATAGGCGAACCGTCCCTTCCTATGGGCAGTTTTCCTAGCCTGAACTTTTCCGACCTTTCGAGAAGAAGCGGGATGTCGTAGCCGTCGATGTTGTATCCCGTAATGAGGTCCGGGTCCTCTTTTATCAGGAAATCGATGAAATCCGTTATAATCTCCCGTTCGTTTCCCGAAAATGCCTTTGTTCTCATTTCTCCTTCAAAATATACGGCACATGCTATGGTATATATCTCGCCGGTGTTAATCGAATTTTCGATGTCAAAACTCAGTATCTTGAGAGGCGGCTTTATCGGGTCTATATCATCGAATGACCCCGCTTCGACCACTATATCTGTGGTGTATTTCTCACTCTCAATCCTCTCCCCCATCACCCTGAAACTCGAACCTATGTTCGTATCGTATATGAATCTCTTGGCGAAGGGTATGTCGGAGGCCAGAATCTCGAAGCGGTGCCTGTATCTGTTCCTGAAATCCGGGACCTTCCAAGGGTGTCTTATGGTCACCTTCAGGCACTTCCTTTCGATAAGCTCCGTCGGTGTCGGAACCCCGAGAGTGGTCCATTCCGAACCAACGTATTCCTCGTGCTTCTCTATCTCCTCGACGGTGGCATCATCGGGTTCAACAACAAAAAAATACGGCAGAAAGTCCCTGTTTCTGACTGTTATGGATTTTCCTTCAGAGGTCCTTCCGAATATGTCTATGACGGCGACATCGTCTTCCACAGTATATGAGGCACCGATAGCCCTCACATCCCAGGATTCCATGGTAAGAGATTGGCTTGAGATATAAAAGGATTTGGAGTTGCCCGTAAATTGCGGCAAAAATCTATATAGTGGCGGCTTTTCATGCCCCTCCAATGCCTTCCAAAGAGGAAATCAAACGCCGAATACTGGAACTCAAGAAGGAGAACAACGCTATCATTCTAGCCCACAACTATCAGATCCCGGACATTCAGGACCTCGCCGATTTTCTGGGAGACTCACTGGCTCTGGCGATAAAGGCAAAGGAAACGGAGGCAGACGTAATCGTCTTCTGCGGTGTGGATTTCATGGCGGAGACCGCTGCCATACTGAACCCGGGCAAAAAGGTGATAATACCCGATCTTAGCGCCAGATGCCCACTGGCCAGCATGGTTGACCCAGACGGACTCAGGAAGCTCAAGGAAAAGCACCCCGATGCGGCAGTCGTATCATATGTAAATACCACGGCTGAAACCAAGGCTCTTTCCGATTACTGCTGCACCTCCGCAAACGCTGTGAAAGTTGTGGAATCGATACCGGAAAAAAAGGTTATTTTCACACCTGACCGCAATCTCGGGGCGTATGTCCAGAGATTCGTGAAAGACAAGGAGATCATACTCTGGCCGGGATTCTGTGCGACCCATGACCGGCTCACCGTTGAGGATTTCATGGAACTCAAAAGAAAACATCCGGATGCAGAGATAATGGCCCATCCCGAATGCAGGCCCGAAGTAATAGATATAGCCGACCATGTATTTTCCACGGGAGGGATGGTGAAGCACGCCGTAGACTCGGATAAGAGGGAATTCATAGTTGGCACGGAAAAGGAGATGGCGTACCGTCTCAGGAAAGAATGTCCGGATAAGGTCTTTTACACCATAGATAAGGCGATATGCCCGACCATGAAGAAAATAACGCTTGAGAAACTCCTGAGGGCCCTGGAAACCCTCTCCCCCGTGGTAACCGTGCCGGAGGATATCGCAGAGAAGGCGAGAATTCCCATCGAAAGGATGATCGCCATAGGAAGGGGAGAAAAGAATTAAATTGTGCGGCTAATAGGCGGGCGATGGAAATCGCCGAGATATGCGGAGAGCTGAAAAAAGGAAGGGTTGTCGTCTATCCCACGGACACGCTTTACGGCCTGGGTGCGGACCCTTTCGATGAGGATGCGGTTATGGAGGTATTCAGGCTCAAGAGAATGGAGACGAGGGTATTGAGCGTTGCATTCTCATCCATAGAACAGGCGGAAAGATATGCCGAAGTTCCGGAATGGGTGAAAAATCTCCTGCCCGGACCAATTACCATAGTTACCAGAGCCAGAAAGGACTGGAAATACATAACGAAGGAGGGGAAGATAGGAATCAGGGTGCCGGACAACAGGACAGCTCTGGAACTGCTTGAGAACTGCGGACCGCTGACATCGACGAGCGCAAACATACACGGAAAAGAGGCGAAAACTCTTGAAGAAATAAAGAGCATTTTCGGAAATTCCGTGATCTACATCGAGGGAGAGGAGCCGAAATACAGGGAGCCGTCAACGATAATCGACATAACAGACGGGCTTAAAATCATAAGAAATGGTGCGATGAGCGGGGAGAGGATAAAACTGGCCTGTGAAAAATAATCGCGATGGTGTCCACACGTGCAGGGATGGTTTTCGCCATCCATTTCTTCAATTTCCCGCAAACCTTTATACCCATCCCGTTATCCACAACCCGAATTCCATGGATTCCGATGTTATTGAGAAGTACAGGAAAGCCGGAAAAATAGCGGCGCAGGCCAGAGATTACGGGGCGTCCCTTGTTAAAGAGGGAGCGCTCGCCTCCGATGTTGCCGAGGCAATCGAGGATTTCATAAGGGAAAGGGGTGCCAAGCCGGCATTTCCCGTGAACCTCTCCACCAATCACGAGGCGGCACACTACACGCCTCTCTACGGAGACAAAAGAAGGTTTCGGAGGGGAGATGTGGTCAAAGTGGATGTGGGAGCGCATGTGTACGGATACATAGGGGATACATCGAGAACCGTCGAAGTGGGGACCAACAGGTATTCGAGGCTCATAAAGGCGGCGGAAGAGGGGTTGTATACTGCCCTCGATCTAATAAAGATGGGTGCCGCTCTGAATGACATAGGAAAAGGAGTGGAGTCCGTGATAAAGGGCATGGGATACAGCCCCATCCAGAACCTGACAGGCCATTCGCTGGACAGGTATGATCTGCATGCCGGGCTCAGCATACCGAGCGTATCCGGTCTTGAGAAAGGATACATAAAGAAGGAGATGGCTGTTGCAGTGGAGCCCTTTGCCACCGACGGTGCGGGATACATTGTTTCGGACAGAAATCC
>JAJRVK010000132.1 GCA_024277315.1 archaeon
CAACCGAAGATAGTGGCTCAGATAAGGACTAGAAAAGGACTTAAACCGGAGCCGTACGACGAGGCATATTACGCGGATTAAACCCATTAATTTTATTCATCGTTATTACTCCACAGCAGAAATTTGGTGATAGAAATCTAAATATAATGGATGTTTTTAGGATTGGTTAAATAAGTTAGAAGGATGCGTCTATGAAGAAAAAAGAACTCAGCGAAACGGAGGAGGATTATCTCCGTGCGATATATGATCTGACCCTTGAAAAGGGGTATGCCACGGTATCGGACATAGCATCAAGGTTAAATGTCCGCCCTCCGAGCGTTACGGACATGATGAAAAAACTCGGCGAGGAGGGATACATATCATACGAAGCGTACAAACCGGTTGTTTTGACGGAAATGGGGAAAAAAGCTGCCGAGGACATATCTCACAAACACATAATTCTAAGGGATTTTCTCAGGATAATAGGCATAGACGATAGAATTGCGGAAGAAGATGCCTGCGGAATAGAACACCATCTTCACAAGGAGACGATAAATCGGTTGACGAAATTTGTCGAATTTGTCGAAAAGGCTCCCCGACATCCAAGATGGCTCGAACACTTTGAGGAATACATAAAAAACGGAAAGATTCCAGAAGAATGTCTCTGTGAGGACAGAGAAAAAGATTAAAAGCACATCTTTCATAGGGTATATGTATGAAGAAAATCAAGAGCGGAATCTACGGCCTCAACACCATAATGGACGGCGGAATAAATGTGAAATCCACAACCGTCGTCATAGGATGCTCCGGGGCCGGAAAGACCACCTTCGCCACCCAGTTCATAAGAAGGGGGCTGGAAGAGGGGCAGGAAGGGGTCTTTGTAAGCCTGGATGAGAACAAGGAACAGATAATCAGAGAAGCCATAGAGATGGGATGGAAGGATATAATGGATTATGTCAATGATAAGACCCTGGTCTTTGTAGATGCCTCGGGCAGAGATTTTTCCACATTCATAAAGAAAGAGCTGCCATCTTTCGTAAGCCGGTGGGAAGGTGCCGATGCGAGAATTGCCATAGACCCTCTTACACCCGTTATATGGTCCCTTAAGGACCGGTATGAGCAGAGAGATGTCATAGGTTTCATGCTCAAAGAGATGAGGAAAATAGGCACTGTCGTTGCGACGCTGGAAGAGCACGGAACTAAGGGAGATCTATCTGGCACCGAGGTTATTATCCCCATGTATCTTGCAGACAACGTCATACATCTTAACTATCGGGCCATGGAGGAGCACGGGGAGAGAAGGCTGAAGATAATAAAGGCCAGGAGCACCAGACATAGCGACAGCTATCACAGATATTCCATAATCGGCGGACTGGGGATCGTCGTTGATACCGGACCGTATTCGCCTATGAAAACGCGCAGAATGGCTGCCGGACTGCTCAGCGAGATAAAGAAGATGAGGGGGAAGATACCTCCTGTTGCATACAGGAAACTTATGAATGCCGTTGAACTCATGAGAGACGACGATTTCAGAGGCATAAGGAAAGAAGATGTCCTTAGGTCGATAATAGACGAGTATCTGTGAGGTGATGGTGTGAGCGCTCCGGGTTCCATATATGTCGAATGTCCTTTCTGTGAAAAAGAAACACTGCACAGAGTGATAAAGGGAAGGGTCAGCGAAAAAGGCGGTGCTATCTCTTTCGAAGGAGTGGTCAGATGTGCGGAGTGCGGGAACGTTCACAATGCCACCATAAAAGAAGACAGGAAGATAAGGATAAGGGCTGTGCTCAGCGACGGCGAAAGCTCCTTCAAGACGTTCATAGAGCTGTATCCGAATGACCGGCTTTCCCTGGGTGACGAGTTCATCGTGGATAATATGAGAGTCACGACCCGGGCCATCGAGATAGAGGGAAAAAGGGTTGGGAGCGCTCCTGCCCGTGACGTCAAGACCCTCTGGTTGCAGAGATATGACAAGATTAGGGTGAAGTTTTCCATCAACAAAAAGGACGTGACGATCTCAAAGACCATACTGGCCAGCCCTGACGAGGAATTCTACGTGGGGGATACCCTGAACATAGACAGAGACGATGTTGTCATTCACAGAATAAAAACCGAGTGGGGCATAATAAGGCGTGGCGGGGCCAGAGCCAGGGACATAGTAAGAATATATGGGAAAAGAATAGACTGATTATTCGACGGTCTCTATCTTGAAAAATACGCCGAAACCCTCGAGAGTCAGCTGTATCTGGTCGGCGAATTCTATTGCTTCCTTCACCGAGGCCTGCCGCGGCCATTCATAAACCATATCGTAGGGGCCCGCTATTGGTTTGAACCCGAGCTGCATTAGTTCATCGACTACGTCGGAAGGCCGTCCGCCCTCACTGTTGAACAAGATGGTTATATAGGTCTTCATGGTCTCCCTCATAGAAGTTCTTACTATGATATATACCTGTCGATGCTCATTCTATGAAGTTAAACTCTCTTCTGAGAGTCTCTATGTTCCGCTTCTCGAATATCTGCGGATTTATGGGCACTATCAGGACAGCTTCGGTCATTGATAATCTGTCTCTCACAATCCAGAGAAACTCCATAACAGCATCAAAACCGTGTAATCTGGACAGATATTCCATGCCATCCAAGACTATCATGGCGTCTCCGTGCTCATTTATGAGATTGAATATCTCCTTTTTGATTCTCTCTAGATGCGGCACGATGGCCATATCGGAATCCGACATGCTGGTAAGCCATCTGAGGCGGATATGCTTTGGAATGCTGTATTTTCTCCCAAGAATGTGTGGATTCGTTCTGGAAAGTATCATGCAGGCACTCCGAAATTCCGAAGAGAACAGCATCATTTTGATGGCCTTTTCCCTCGGATTTTTCGGGCATACGAAGTGTATTTCGCCGTCTGTGATCAGAACCGTGGCCTCATAATCGTCTCCATACCTACTAAAAAGCTCCCTCATTATGGAACGATATTCTTTTGTGGCAATTATTCTTTCCTCTTCCAGCCTCTTCCCTATCACTCTTATTGCCCTGGAAAAACTCTTCCTGTCCATACGTGCGTTGAGGTCGAAAAAGAGGTGGCCGTTTTCTTCTCCTTCGAAAGGAATGCCATTTTTTCGCATATCTCTGAGAATCGAGACGAATTTTTCTCTGTTCGTATCCTCTATTTTCGAGAATATCTCATTCATCGATTCTTCCAGCCTCATAACTATGAACGGCCTTATAAGCCACACCGGGTTTCGGGTCTTTGATTTCCTTTCCAATACCAGATGTTCCTTCTTCACGGGTGAGATTATAACGGCCCCTCTGCGCAAGACCCTGAAAAGGAATCTGTAAAACTCCATAACCTCTGTCCTGGTCTTTGCAGAGAAGCTCATGGTCTCTTTCAGAGTGTCCGAATAGACGACGATTCCATTGAAGTTCTTCGGGAACGCCTCCAGACTTTCTATGTCTCTGATGCTGGCGAAACGTGAGTTTTCAAGCACGTATCCCTCTTCTGTGATGGTTATATAGATGGTCTTATCCCGGTATTTTTCGGTGATATCCCGAAAGAAGCCGTTATCCTGGTCGCTGGAGAATATTATCGCGCTGAAACCTCTTTCTAGAAACTCAGCCAGCTTTGTCTTGGAAACTTCGGTCTCTTCTTTCGGGAAAATGAATACCTCGCCGCTCCTTACACTGGACTTCTGTGGTGTCAGTTTCTTTATCTCCATCAGAGTTCTCTGAAGTCGCACGAGATAATAAAATATTGCAAAGGAAAAAACAACGGTTACGAGGCCGAAAAAGGTAATAATCTTTATCCCCAATAGATAGTGAACAACAATGAGTATAAACAGTTCGAAAAGCACTATGCTCACAAGGCCAAAATAAAGGATGGAATAATGCCTTTTTATGAATGCATTTTTTATTCTGATGTATTGCATCGATAGAAAGATTACGATGAGCGCATTCAACGTTCCGATCGAGACCTTGACGAATGGATATATGGCCTCGAAACCCGACTTCGAAAGGGAAAGTTCGAAGAATATCCCGTAATATTTTTCAACACCGTGAAAATATTCTCCGTTTAGGACGTTCATTAGGTATGTGGGAAAGAGGATAAGAACGTTCAGAGAAAAGAACAGGAAGACGATTATCTTTATGGTGCTCATTTTGAACAGAGGTCTGGGTTGCATAAGAGAAAACGCCAGAAGACCTACCAGCAATAGGGATGTGAAGAGTATCTGAAGGGCATTCCAGAAGATTGCCGATTCTATATCCTCAGAAAGCCTGATGCCGATGATTGCTGTACAGTCAAGCATACTAAATGTGATGGCATACAACAGCAGCATAAGAGCGAATTTCTCATTTTTGAAGATGTCTGACATATCCAGATTTCTGAATGAGACTATCAGGTAGAGAATGGTTATGTTGAAAGATATTCCGAGAATGGGAAAGACCAAAAAAACATTGCTTTTCATGGGCAGAATGAGAATCGAGAGCATGGCAGCTGTCGAAAGTGTCAGAACTGTCGCCTTGACCCACGTGGTTTTGTTCTCCCTATCTGTTTCCATCTCGATTTTGCCCCGTCTTTCTATTTTTTCCACCCGATAAGCGGCTCCCCTATCTCCAGGCCGTTCTCCGTTATGTTGAGCATATATGGGGCCATCTCATGCTTGGTGCCCCTCATCTTTCTAACAACTATGTACCTCTTTGGCATCTGAGGATGCGACCTGTCGATACCGACCTCGATCACACCATCCACCATGAAATACTCGGGAATCATCTCCTCCGGATCGCCTTCCACTATTATCAGGGAGCTTATCCTCTTATGTCTGAGCCTCTGGAAGAAATCCTGCATCCTGAATCTCAATCTTCTTGCATCTATCAGGAAGAGATTTTGAAACGCATTTAGCGAATCCAGAGCCATGAGACGAGGAAAATCCCCGTCCGCCAGCGCCGAGTAGAGACCGAACGGTTTAGAGATCTCCTGCATTATGAAGTTGAAGTGCTTATCGTCCTGAAGAAAGTCGTTTTCCGGTGCGATTTCGAATTTGAAGGATGCTATGTCCTTTATGAAATACTGATTTTTCGGGAAGGCTATGCCCAGAGACCTCATGTTCCTTATGTGGCTCTCCTCCGTCTCCTCTATGGTTATGTATACGGCTTTCTCTCCCTTGTGCTTCCAGAGATAGGACGAAAGAATTGCATGAGCAAGCGAGGATTTAAGCGTCCCGGGTTTTCCCACTATCATAGTTATGGATCCCGACGGCGGTTCAGCGTGGAATATTCTTTCCAGACCTTTTATCGAATCTCTGAACACCTAGAAACCCCCGACTGCGGCCTTCAATGCTTTCAGGCATTCGGTATTATCCACATCGGATAGATGCCTTATGCCGTTGCATAGAGAGGAAAGGAACTCCTCGGTGACCATCTCCCGGGTTATCGTGTACGGGTCATAGTTGCGGCTTTCGCACTTCTTAATGAAGAGAAGGATTGCGGCATCTCTGGATATGAACGTTTCCATGGTCCTGACTATCTTCTTGGTCAGAGGATTCTCTCTGAGAAAATCGGAGTTCATCGCATCGTTTTCTTCTTCTTCCTGTGCGAGCTTCTCCTCAAGGGCCTCCGAGATTATCTCTCTCAATGTCATGTCCTTTTCCACAGCTAGTGCTTTGACCCTTTTGTAGAGATTCACATCGAGTTCTATCGTTGTTCTTCTGTACTTTTTTGCAACCACTATTACACCCACATTCCCTTATGTGCAACTCATATTTATGCTTTTGCACTTCCTTTTCCCGTTGTGTAAAAACCGGGTCTTGAGAGAAGGTCTCGGGGAAAAACCTTTATCATGGTTAGCCATGTGGCAGAAAAAAGGAGGTACTAAATGTACGAAGTTCGATTTCACGGAAGAGGCGGACAGGGTGCCGTTATGGCTGCCCAGGCCCTGGCGGATGCCGCCTTCATAGAAGGGAACTATGCAGTGGCATTTCCGTTCTTCGGGGCCGAGAGAAGGGGCGCTCCTGTTCTGGCCTTCGCAAGGGTTGACAAGGGCAAGATATACGAAAAAACGCAGGTCTATGAGCCCGATTATGTCGTGGTCCTGGATGACAAACTCCCGCAGCTGGTCGATGTTACACGGGGGCTGAAAGATGGCGGGATGGCCATAATAAACACGGCTCTGAAGCCTGAGGAGGTTGAGCTCGGCAGGGAGATTAAAACAGCCACCGTGGATGCCACCTCCGTTGCGCTCGAAGTCCTGGGAACTCCCATCACAAACAGCGCCATACTCGGAGCCTTTGCAAAGGCCACGGGTCTTATCAGCATCGAGTCCGTAGAGAAAGGCATAATGGACATATTCGGTGCGAGGCTCGGCGAAAAACTGGCAGAGAAGAACGCGCGGGCCGCAAGGGTGGCCTACGAGCGGACTCAGGTGGGGGTCTGCAAAGGTAGCATGAAATACCCCGAGGAAAAGAAATGGCTGCCTGCGGTTCAGGACTTTCCTATGGGTGGAGCCCTTGGACTTGAGGTGAAAACAGATGCGGGGCTCGTCGGCCTTGGAAGCTTTGTGGAGAACAAAACAGGCTCATGGAGGACGTTCCGACCTGTCGTCGATAATTCAAAATGCGTGAACTGCAAGCTCTGCTGGTTCTACTGTCCTGAGGGTTCCATAGAGATGCTGATGAATCTGCCTGAAAACGAGGGCGGAAACATAAAGGGAATAGTGATAGACTACGATTACTGCAAAGGCTGTGGAATATGTGCGAACGAATGTCCAACCAATGCGATTACGATGGAGAGGTGATTAAATGGGCGATAAAAGACTTGTAAGCGGAAATTATGCGGCTGCATTCGGCTCTCTCAGGGCCAGAG
>JAJRVK010000133.1 GCA_024277315.1 archaeon
CCACATATGAGTCTGAACTTTGATAACGCTGAGACTCCCGAAGAAGCTTTCTGGAGAAAGCTTCCGGAGGAAAAGATATTCGAATATGAGAGGTGGTTACTTGAAATGTAAAATGAATTCGGGATACTACAACGTTCCGTATTTCTCATATCCGAGACGCTCACACACGCCCTACTTCTCGTTTGGATATAACAATCCATTCTCCGTGAAAACGCTCATCCCCTTTCTTATCGGTACCGCCTCGAAATACGGGTTCGATGCCCGCACACTTTTCGCTATCTCCCCCGGGTCATGGTACTGCATTATCTCATCCCCTGACAGCTCGACATCTGCGGGAAACATCTTGTCCGTGGTCAGTACGGCTATGAACTCCGCCCCCGAATGCTCAGCGGCGGCAGAGAGCGCATAGGTTCCCACCTTGTTTATCAGCATATTCCTGTATATTGCGTCAGCACCGACCATGACCGCCTCCACCTCTCCCCTCGCGACCATGGATATTCCGTACGCATCGGATATAACGGTAACATCTCTGCCTTTTTTTGCAAGCCTGCCGGCCATATCGATTCCTTCCAGCACGGGTCTGCTTTCCATGACATATATCACGCCATCAAAGGAGGAGAGAGCGAATTCCACGGCGGAACTGGAGCTTATCGTCATCACGCTCTTCACTCCCGCCTTCTCGAGATATGCCCCGGCATTCCTGCCGGCCTTTTCGGTCCTGTCTCTCATACCGTTCAGGAAGTCCCTGGGATTCCCTCCACCGAGAAAATGGCGTACGCATCTGTGAAGGAGAGCCATGGGCCTGTGAATTTCGAGGATTTCCAGCAAGATGGGTTCCAACCCTTCGCGTGAAACTCCGGAGGAGAGTGCTCTTTCCATAAGCTCGCAGGTCTTTATGGTTATCTCCGTGGAACCTGATGCACTGTTGGTTTTTATGCTCCCTGCAAGTCTGTCCAAAGAGGCATCCATGAGTTGGAGAGATGCAGAGAAGGTTAAAATTCTTTCCCAGAAGAGTAGAAATAATAAATCATAAAGGGTTTATTTACATGTACCTTTCAGGCTCAGATTATCCAGAATCCCAGAATCACGCCGGCCGCTATTAGAAGTCCCACTCTGACGAGCTTGTCCATGTCCTTTCTCAGTATTCCCGCAAGCATGAGAAATCCGGCTATGAAGAACAGCCCGAGATCTGTCAGTATGTTTCCAATTGCAGTCAATGTATTGCCGAAGGCCTGATCGTCCGCTATTCTTCTAGAATCGTCCGGTGGATTGCTGCCATAGTTGGTTGTCAAAGGAGCCGCATGCAGCATTATCATTCCCAGCAGTATCAGTATCACTCCCAGTGCGATCAGATTGGTGAGGGGGTTGGTCTTTACAACACCTTCGAATGCGCTCCTTCTCGGCTGAGGCGGATACGGATGCACATAGGGGGCATACTGTCCCTGAGGGGGCTGCTGTGGCTGTGGCTGAGCCGGAGTTTGAGGTTGATTCCACTGCTGTTGATCATCCTGAGGGTTCATTTCCATGATCTCACCGCCTGACTTATGTCACCTATTGTATATAAGATTTTCCTATGAACTCCGCAAAAGATTTTTTATAGATGAAGCATGGCCTTCTGTGATATCATGCATGTGGAAAAAGGAGATTATGTAGAGGTGAACTACACGGGAAAGCTTGAGGACGGGACGATATTCGATTCCTCCGTGGAGGATGTGGCCAGAAAGGCAGGGAGATACGATTCGGGAAGGAAATACGAGCCTCTCGGTTTTACGGTCGGAGAGGGGATGCTGATAGAGGGCTTTGAAAAGGGAGTTCTCGGAATGGAAAACGGGGAGAAAAAGGAGATAAGAATTCCTCCCGAAAAGGCATACGGAAGGGAGGGAAAACACCCCCTGGCCGGGAAAACCCTGATTTTCGAGATAGAGGTCACAAAGATAGTAAAGAAATGATGTCCATGGAGGAAGAACTCAGGAGATTCGCAAGATATCCCTTCACGGAAGGGGCAAAAAAATACGTCTACGAACAAAACATATCGATAGGCGACGTCATATCGTCCGACCTCACGGACAGCGGCGCCATTCAGGATGCGTGGAACAGGGTTTACGGCGCATTCGTTGGAAAGATCGTATTTCTCCCTGTTATCGAGGACGATGTTTGGAGACACCTTGAGAGATACGTATCTTCCAGAGAGATGGACCCTCCGGAGGTGCTGGAAGCCTCGGAAAGAACCGCCGTAAAATACGCATCCAGCGGTGAGATAGATGTGCCGCACAGCGAGGAAGGGGTAATGGCCAGAATACTCTCCTACCCTCTTGCAAGGATAATGGTGTCATGTGTGGCCGAGCCCAGATTTTTCAGAAGATACGCCCTCAAAGAGGCAGAACTTTTCAGAAGGATTCTGGAAATGGAGTGGGATTCCGGAACGGCTCCGGAGTTCTTCGTGGAGCTCGGTAAAGAAATGGGATTGAAGATAGAAATCGAGAAAGAAAGGGCTGCGATGGATGTCATAAGCTATGTGAAGAACACGGCGCAGATGAAGGATATGAGGAAAAAACTTCTGTTTCAGGATGTCAGGAACGGAATGGTGTATTTCGAAAGGAAAAAGGGCGATGAGGGCAGGGACTACATGGACGTGATATTCCGGTCCTTTCAGCAGGCACTTCAGGAAAGAATCGATTCCGAACTGCCGCTCGGGGTGCCGGAAGAACTCTGTCGGAAGCTCGACCCGCTCATCAGGGTCCTTAAATTCATAATAAGCAACTACTATGAGAATTATCACATCGAGAACCTCGGGGAGGTCGAGGCCGAGAAGTTCCCGCCCTGCATGAAAAAGCTGTTCTCAATGGCAAAAAGCGGTATGAACCTGCCACACAGCGGAAGATTCGCCCTTACTGCCTTCCTCCACAGGGTCGGTATGTCCGTGGACGACATAGTCAGGGCCTTCTCGGCATCACCGGATTTCAACGAATCGATA
>JAJRVK010000134.1 GCA_024277315.1 archaeon
GGAGATCCCTTGAATCTGAGCAATCTCTGTGATTTTCCTTCCTTTCTCGATTTCTCTAAGAATCCACCGGATTTTCTTCTGATTCAGCTTCCGCATCTCCGGCAAAGAAAAAGATGTTAAAGTATTTTGGGATACTACAGTGGATGTTCTGTCCACTCTCCCGTGATCTTCTTTGCACTTTTTGTTCCGATGACAGAAAGATAACTGGGAAAAGGTGATTTCGATGATTTGTACGATTCTCCAAAAGATTTATAAACCAGGAGTCTATAAGCATATCAGGTGAGCATATGCGGAGGAAAATGTTCTCGCGTAGAGGTTCGAATTACGCACTCTTGGCTTTGATGATAGCATTTATGTTGATTTTACCCATACAGACGGTTTTTTCGTCGGTTTCCACGGAAGAGAACTCCATTGTATCGAATGTAAGGGGTGAAATACTATTTTCCGACGATTTCGATGACGGAACATTGAACAAATGGTATGTTGGCCCGTGGAATCCCGCCGGTGTGATGGAGGTTACGAATGCGGTGAGCCATTCACCTAATTACAGTGCCCATTCCCAATCCGATCCGGGAACGAATACGGCGCCATACATAGCGACGGATTTCAGAGATAGCAATCATGTTCTGATAGAGGGATGGATATATCTTCCTCAGAAAACTCAGGAATATGATAGATTCACACTCCTGCAAACAAAATCTCTGCCTGGCGGCTTGGAAAATCCGTCGTCCTTTCCATCGAGCGCATTCGCCAATACTACTTATGGGCTCGATATACGTCTCTGGGATGATGATTATAGCATCGATATCCGACAATTCGAAAGAGAACCTATAGAACAGGAGAACTTGACGATGGATGTTTATACCTTGCAGCCAGAAACATGGTATAAGCTTGGGATAAGGATTGTGTCGAATCATTACGAGATTCTCGTGAATGACGATATCGTTTATGAAGGAACCAGATACGATGATAGGCCCGTGAATATTACAGCATTTGGCGATTTTGGCGGCAGTGGCGGTATTTGGGGCGATGCTTATTTGGACGATGTAATTGTTACGGAGCTACCAGAACACACAGTGGATGTTTCCATATGCGATTCAGACGTTTCTTTCTCGAATCCAGAACCTATGGGGGGAGAACAAATAACAATTCAGGCAAGAATTCACGGAGATTATAATATCTGGGAAAATACAACGGAGAGCGAGATTCTGTTCTCGGATAACTTTGATGATGGAACGCTAAATAAGTGGTATGTAGGACCATGGGTACCTTCTGGAGTAATCGAAGCAACAAATGTCGTGAGCTACTCCCCAGATTACAGTGCTCATTCACACTCCTATCCAGATACCAACTCTGCACCATATATTGCGGCCGATTTCAATGAAACGTACAATGTCCTGATCGAATCATGGATATATCTTCCTCAGAAAAATCAGGAATTTTGGAAGTTCAGGTTTTTAAGCCCATGGTATATTGAAAACGGAACAGAAGGCGGATTTATAGGAAAAGAAAAGGCGAATAGATTGGCAATGGGGCTCTACGATGACAACTATAATCTGGACATATTTATCGGAACCGGTGTTTCTGGTGAACATGAGGTTATAGCATCTGATATCTATCAGTTCCAGCCTGAAGTGTGGTACAAAGTAGGTATGGAAATGAGGGGAGCAACACTTCGTGTATTTGTAAATGATACACTTCTTCTGGAAACCACAAACTATTCTCAGTATATGGATCCAAGCTATCCTTTCAATGTCGTGTTCCTTGGAGATATGGGTGGCGATACTGGTGCTTGGGGCGAAGCATACTGGGATGACGTCGTGATAACAGGATACACGGAAACACAGACGCTTGTTCATGAAGCACAGAATGCAACATGCACCGTATCCTTCTATCTCGATGAGGTTAGTGAAGACAACCTGATTTACAGAGAAGAAAATCTCTCGGTACCTGCGAACGGAGAGGTGACGGTGAGTGCTCCTTGGACGGCAGTTGAAGGAAATCATACGATAATAGTGAAGGTTGGAGATACTAATCCGGGAGACAGAGATTATTCCAATAATTTGGCCTCTGTATTTGTTTCTGTCAAACGTTCTGAAAATTTCGTTGATTTACGTATTTCTGACTCCGACATATCTTTCTCTGAGGATGCCCCCGTAGAAGAGGACCTCTTAACCATATCGGCGACAATTCACGGAGATTACGACATATGGGGAAACACCACAAACAGTGAAATCCTGTTCTCCGACGATTTCGATGACGGAACATTGAACAAATGGTATGTTGGCCCGTGGAATCCCGCCGGTGTGATGGAGGTTACGAATGCGGTGAGCCATTCACCTAATTACAGTGCTCATTCCCAATCCGACCCGGGAACGAATACGGCGCCGTATGTAGAGGCAGAATTCAATGAAACGGCCAATGTGTTGATGGAGACCTGGATATATCTTCCACAGAAAGCTCAGGAATATTCCGGCTATTGCTTGCTCAGATCTGCATACATCGAAGGTGGAATTGGCGATGGAAGTGACCAGAGTTCAAGGCTGAGATATGCCCTAGGTGTCATACTATATGACGATGATTATTCCATAGACATACTGGAAAAAAACGCAACAGCAACTTTTGATGTGTACTCTCTCCAACCGGAAACATGGTACAAAATAGGGCTGGAAGTTGATTCTACATATTTTAGAGTATTCGTAAACGATTCTCAAATATACGAACGGCATAGAACAAACGGCACCCCTGTGAATGTGATATTTTTGGGAGATATTGGAGGAGAGGGTGCTTGTTGGGGTGATGGATATTTCGATGATGTGGCTGTAACCGGATTTACAACGGTTCCAACACTTGTCCATCATGCACAGAATGCAACATGCACCGTATCCTTCTATCTCGATGAGGTTAGTGAAGACAACCTGATTTACAGAGAAGAAAATGTCTCGGTACCTGCGAACGGAGAGGTGACGGTGAGTGCTCCTTGGACGGCAGTTGAAGGAAATCATACGATAATAGTCAACATATCCAGGGTGAATCCTCCGGACTACGACATCTCCAACAATATAGTCATAAAAAACATAAGTGTCGAGCACAAGAACATTCCGCCTGTCGCCGAAGCTGGGCCGGATATAACAGCATATGTTCACGAGGAAGTTACATTCAATGCCTCCGCATCTTATGACCCGGACGGGCAGATACTCTTCTATCTGTGGAATTTCGGGGATGGCAGTACCGGAACCGGAGTACTTACGGACCACACATATACTGAGGCAGGTATTTATAATGTTACTCTCATTATAACCGATAACGAGGGGGCTTCGGCCACCGACAGTCTTACCGTAGAGGTCTTGCCTGTGCCGGCACATCTTGAGATTACTAAAGTAAAGATCAGCGGCGTAGATAAGGGATATGTCCATACCTATTATGAATGGGAGATGGTCATTGAGGTCGCCAATACAGGATGGTCCGATGCCATAGAAATCGAAGTTAAAGATAAAATACCGCATAATCTGATATTGGTTGATTATGCAGCTACCGCCGGAAATGTCACCATAGTCGACGGGTGCAACGGTACAAGGGCTTCTTCGGACGTATCTATCAATGCAGCGCCATCTCCACCCACAACCTTCCCGATGAAAGACACTCTGATAATCTGGAACATCGAGAAACTGACTCAAGGCGAATCACAGAAGCTCTATCTGTTGGTCTCGACGAAGAGCTGTGGTTTCTGCACTCCTGACACATACTATCTGAATAAGGGTGCGACAGTAACTGGTACGGATACTTTGACCGGTGACGAGATTTTTGCGGGACCCACGGATCCGATCACGGCCGAAATAAGCAAGCTGATAGTTAAACCACCAGCTAACGGAAACATAGAACTCCGGTCTAGGAATCGAGAGCCTGGTACGCTCGATTTTCCGATCTTCTGGTCAGTAGCCCTCCTTGGAATGCTTGCCATAGGGCTGGTACGCAGAAGAAAATTTAATAGATAAAACCCATTTTTAATTTATGTCTGACAGAGAGGAGCAAAGTATTTATTTGGCCTTGGTATCGGCTTGATTCGATGAAGAAGGAAACAATGGTATTGATCACAGCGATTCTCGCCGTGCTGGTGATATTCGCAGCTTATCAGGCAACGATCTCTCCTGTCACGGGATCCGAGGAGAGGGGGGTGAGAAACGGTTCCAAAGTTCAGGTCGACTATATCGGCATGCTCGCTCCAGAATATGGAAGTCTTGTTTTCGACACTTCGATTTATGATGTCGCTGCGGACAATATAACCTATCCAAAGGTAGCCACTTTCAAATTGAGAGACAGAAACCAATACAAACCCCTTATGGTGCATGTCGGAGAGGCAAGCGAAGGAGGATATACCAAGGTGGTGGACGGATTTAGCGAGGGATTGGTAGGGATGAAACCCGGCGAGACGAGGACAATCGTGGTTTCCCCCGAGAAAGGATACGGGAACGGCGATCCCTCCCTGATAAAAACGCTACCTCTTGTGGAAAACGTGAAGATGAGAGAGACATACAGCACGAAACAGTTCGGCGCCTATTTCAATGCCGAGCCATATGTTGGCGAGGTCGTGGAGCACCCCCTTTATCACTGGCCCATAGTTGTTGAAAATCTGTTTGAAAACTATGTCATCGTGAGAAATGAGCCTGAAACCGGGAAGGAATATTCGACAGAGGGATGGAACATAAGGGTTCTCGATGTGGATAGCACGGCAGATGGCGGCAACGGTACGATAACGATAAAGCATCTCATCACCAAAGAAGACGAATTTCGCACGACCGGGACGGGGTACATTAAGGGAATCGAAAGGACCTTCATACTCACAGATGTCAATGAAACCGCAGGCACATATACGATAGATTACAACGAGGTGACTCGGGGAAGAACCCTTGTATTCTGGGTTAAACTGATTTCCATAGATGTCTACTGAGCGATGCGAAATAATAAATACCAATGATAATTCAATCGGTGAACAGATGAAGAGCGCCATAGTTACAGGTTCGAGCAGAGGAATCGGGAAGGCGATCGCACTGGAACTCGCCAGAACAGGCCATTCCGTAGTTATAAACTATGACAGGGACGAGATGGCTGCCAGGCACACGGTGGAGGAAATAGAGTCCGGTGGTGGGGAAGCAATACTGATAAAAGCCGACGTTTCCTGGAACGAGGACGCCGAGAACCTGGTCGAACAGGTAATGGACAGATGGGGGAGGATAGATGTACTCGTTAACAATGCGGGCATACTTCCGAACCCGAGGAAGCTCGAGGACATAAGTGACCAGGAATGGGACAGAGTGATGGGGATAAATCTCAAAGGTACGTTTTACTGCACAAGGGCGGCTGTCAGACATATGAAGAAACAGAGGAGCGGAAACATCGTCAACATATCCTCTGTTGCCGGAAAAGAAGGTGGAACTGTCGGAGCACATTATGCAGCTTCGAAGGCCGGAATGATAGGTTTCACGAAATCTCTAGCTAGGGAACTCGCTCCGTACAATATACGGGTAAACGCAGTTGCCCCCGGTCCTGTAGACACCGAATTCTTGAGCGAAGAGCTCAAAGCGAAGCTTTCAAAGCTATCTCTCCTCGGAAGAATCGCCAGACCAGAAGAGGTCGCCCATGCTGTGATATTCCTCATAGAGAACGAGCACATAACCGGAGAAACCATAAATGTGAACGGCGGAAGGTATATGGATTGAAAGGGGCGTACATCCTTTTAATAGTCATCGAAAAAGAGGTGAACATTGAAATAGGCGCTCTCGGAACCATACGTTTCGAAAAAGGGCATTATTGTTATGTCGGTTCTGCAGTCGGTCCAGGAGGCATAGAGGCAAGGGTCGGAAGGCATCTTAAAAAGGGAAAGAAATTGAAGTGGCATATAGATTATCTTCTGGAACATGAAGATATCGAGGAGGCGTATTACTCCACCGAACTGAGCGAAATGGAGATTGTTACTATCTTTCAGAGAAATTCGACGGAATTCCGGGGTTCGGCTCATCCGATTCTCCTTTCGAAACCCACCTGTTTATCTGCGAAAAGGACGAACTCATGAGTTTTCTGCGGGCTCATCCGTTTCATGTCTTCCTTTAAAACCTTTTGCGACCATATAGATTTCGGAGCTTGAACTTCTGGATGCTTTCGGAGAATAAAGTTTCACCATACCAAAATATCTTTTCGCCTTTTTCACATAATCGCCGATGAGATCGCCTTCGAATATTTTCACCACAAAAACCCCGCCTCTTTTCAGAGTTTCGATTGCAAATTTCAGGGCAATCTCGGAAAGATAGATGGAGCGCGCATGGTCAGTGGAGTACACACCAGATATGTTCGGAGACATATCGGATATAACCACAGAGACATCCCTTCCTCCGAGGATCTCTCTGATTCTCTCCACAGTTTCGTTATCGGTAAAATCTCCCTTTATGAAAACCGCACCCTCGATAGGTTTTATTTTCTGAAGATCCACGCCGATAAGGAAGCCGCTCTTTCCTATTAGCCGGAGCGCTACCTGCGACCATCCCCCCGGAGCCGCACCTAATTCCACCACCACGTCTCCTTCTCTGAATATACCAAACCTTTTGTGTATCTGAGCCAGTTTATAGGCTGCCCTGGACCTGTATCCCTCTTCCTTCGCCTTGCGATAGTAGTGGTCTCTTCTCTTCTCTTTCATCCAGTTTTTTGACACGGAAGGGGTATCGGTTATAGATATATCTCTTTTCCTCTGTAATCATGCTTGCTCATTCTGCTGATAAAAATTTCTCTTTTTCGGAGCTGTATGCATTTGAAACCAATTTCTGTAAAAAACTCGGTATAGATTTGCAATTAGATGGAAAAATACAGCTAAAAAAATAGGACGGGAAATGGTTGCATTTTCATGCAAAGGTTTTTTAATACGCTCCATATGCTGTTCCAGATGGTCAGAACCCCCAAAGAGGTCCAGCACGAGATTCTCCATGGAAACGTGGTAAAAGCGGCCTTTCTTTTAGGATGGCCCATGATGGTATCAAGCCTCATGCAGAGCGGCTATAATCTTGCTGATACGTTCTGGGTTGGCCATCTGCCCGTCGGAGAGAGTGCGGTGGCTATTTCGGCCATAAACGTTGCTTGGCCGCTGATATTCGTCTTCATGTCGCTGGCTATGGGATTCGGTACGGCAGGAACCGCTCTTGTCTCGCAGTATACGGGAGCCGGAAGTAAGAAGATGGTGGATAAGGTCTCGGGCCAGATGCTGACATTTTCTCTGGTCATCTCCGTCGTCATGTCCATCATCGGCTATATATTCATGGGAGACATCATAAGGGCAATAGGCGCTCCGGAGAACGTCACTTCTCTGGCCATACAATATACGAGCATAATCTTCCTCAGCCTGCCTTTCATGTTCGTATCAATCGTTTTCACAATGATACTCCGAGGATGGGGAAACACAGTCACTCCCATGTGGATGAACGGAATAACCCTGGGAATAAACATCGTTCTCGATCCGATAATGATATTCGGCTGGTTCGGTTTTCCCGAAATGGGTGTTGTCGGTGCCGCCATAGCCACACTGATTTCCCGGATGCTGTACGCTGTTCTGGCACTCCTCTGGCTTTACAGCGGGAAAGCTGACATAAAGGTAAGGTGGAAACAGATGGCTCCGGACCGGGGGTTGATAAAGAAAATACTGAGGATAGGTCTTCCGTCTTCCATAGGCATGAGCCTGACAGCCACGGGCTTCGTTTTTCTGATGTTCATAATAGCATCTCTTCCCGGAAACACCGAAGGAGTGCCCAATTCCACGCTTGCCTTGGCAGCATACGGGATAGGGAACCGGATGGTCAATCTGACCTTCATAATAGTGGACGGCCTGGCATTTTCCCTCACCACCATAGTTGGCCAGAACATAGGTGCGGGTAAACTGGAGAGGGCAAGAGAGAGTTACTGGAAGATAGCCGGTATAAGTTTCGTCATACTCTGGTTGTTCTCCGCCGTGTTCATCGCATTTCCCGAGGATATACTCTCGGCTTTCACAACAGATTCGCTGGTCATCTCCAGTGGAGCGGTCTTCATGTCCATAGTGGCTCTGGGCCTTCCGTTTTTCAGCATATTCCGCTCGTCGGTCGGATTCTTCAGCGGTGCGGGAAGGACCGAGTTCAACCTGGTAATGAGCATGACCAGGTTGTGGGCGATGAGATTACCGATGTGCTATTTCTTTGCTCTCAGCATGGGTGCCGCAGGCATATGGTATGGGATGGCTCTCTCCAATGTAACCAGCGCTCTGTTGGGAATCGCCCTGATCCTCTCCGTAAAGATAGAAAAAGGAGTCATAGAAAAAAGACCGGTATCTGTTTAAGCGCCAGGCCAGCCGGGATCGACGCTCGGCACACCTCCGGTTTGCCCGGAAACCTTCTCGACCCCGCGACCCTGAGAGCGCCGAGAGTTCGCAGTAGGGCTGCTCCCTTCCGGGCCTGACCCGTTTTCTGCGACAGAGGCCAGAAGACTGCCCTCCGACAGCCTTACTGAACCACCTTCAGCCCCTCAGGACAGGGTCTCACAGTCGGCTCCGGACCGGAGGAGAAACCGGCTACGCCTCTCCCGGCCGTCACCCCCGCATATAGGCGATTTCGGGTTACAGGGGACGCCTGGCCCCCCGGTCAAGCCTGGCAGTGGATGGAGTTATGATTTGATATTTAAAGTTTTCAGGATGGTGTGATTTATTCGCCTGTCTTCCATATTCTGTCTCCGATGTGATGCAGGGTTTTTATGGCTTTTCCTTTTGTAGATGCCACCATATCACTGCCGCTCATTAAAGCCATCCCTACTCCCAGAGGCTTCCCGTGACGTTCCTCCCTCACCCATACGGGATCGCCTTCCTTTATATTGACATCCGCATCGACGATTCCCGGGGCCATCACATCCGCTCCGTTATAAAGGAACTTTACCGCGCCCATATCGACAGTAACATGCGCTTTTGTTGGATCGCACAGGAGGATTCCTCTCAGACTCAGAAAGGCCGCATCGTTGTAAATAAGGCCAACGACAGTATTATTCAAGAATATGAGCCTGAAATCCTTTGCCTCGGCCACATCCACTTGGTCGTTGCCTGAAAAGGGACAATCACCCCATCTGCCGACAATCTCCTCGCTTAATCTCTTCGCCTCTTTTTTCCTTATTCTCCGCCTTTTTCTGTATTCCATCCTATCACAACATCTCTTTCATCTCTTCCCGTATATCGGAGCTGCTCTTTATATCCAGTGCTTTTTTATATGTCCTTTTCGCATCTTCTTTATCTCCCTTTTCTTTCAGTATCCTGGCTTTCAGCACCCACCCGTCATGGTCGTTCGGAAATATGAAGAGATATCTGTCTATGAACTGGAGTGCGGCACCCCATCTGCCGGCCTCGAACATGCCCTTCGCCCTTTTCAACCATCCCTTTTCGCCCCCTCTGATATTTATTGCCCGTTCGTAGGCTTTATCCGCTTCTGCGTACAGCCCCTGATTCAGGAAGATATCTCCTTCCAGTATGTGTGCTTCCGGCAGGTTGGGGTCAAGACTTATCGCTTTCGATGCGAACTGGAGGGCCGCTCCCCATTTTCTCATGGCCAGTGCTACGGATGCGCGCCCCATCCACGCTTTTATACATCTTTCATCGATCTTCAGAGCTTTTGTATAGTATTCATCCGCTTCTTCATACATTTCCATGCCCTCGAAGGCCAGACCAA
>JAJRVK010000135.1 GCA_024277315.1 archaeon
AATCTCTCGGTTTCACAGAGTATCTTCGCCCTGAGAAATGCGGCTTCCTCCGAATTCTCATCTCTTAGCATGTCTTCCGCCTCTTTCCAGTGTTCCATGCACATATATGCCCGTGCCTTTCTTACGGTATCTATCCGGATTCCGTTTCTCTCGGCCTTTCTGACTGTTCTGAGGGCATCCTTCCCTTCGCCCAGTTCTATGAAAGCGTCTATCATCATCTTCCATGGCCTCGTATCTCCGGACCTTATGAGAATCCATTCGTCACATCTGTCTATGACTTCCTCGTAATGTCCTGTCTCCATGAGGAACTCTGACTCATCCACCCTTGTCTGGAAATCCATGGGATCATCAGCCAGAATTCGCCTGTATGACATAATCGCCTTTATCTCGCACATCTCCTTCCAGTCATCTCTGCCGAGTTCCGAGTATATCTCACCCAGCTTTATCCACGCTTCCGGGTAGTACGGGTTCAATTCGATGACCTGTTCGAGTGCTCGCACGGCATCCTGAAGCTCTCCGAGCATCTCGAGAACATGTCCTTTTGCGAACCAGGCATGGTCATAGTCTGGATTTATCTTCAGGGAGCGCTCTATCCAGTCCAGACCCTCCTCCAGGTTCCCCGCTCTGGCCAGGGCGTATCCCTTTGCGTACAGGGCGTAATCGAACTTCTTGTTTATTTTCAGGGCCTTTTCGTGGTATTCTATCGCTTCTTCGTGCCTGCCCATCCGGTCCAGAGCGTTGCCTATGTTGTTCCATGCTATCTCATAGTTCGGATTTACCTCTATGGACTTCACGAAATATGGTATGCTCTCGTCGTATTTTCCGAGGTTGTAAAGAGCGTTTCCCAGGTTGTTCCACAGGACTTCGTCCCTGTCGTCGTATTTCACGGCGACCTTGTAGCATTCCACAGCTTCCTCCAGCCTTCCTATGCTGTGAAGCGTGTATCCCTTGTTGTACCATGCCGGTTTATATCTTGGATTTATCTCTATCGATCGATTATAGCATGCTATCGCTTCGTCGTAAAGCCCTATCATGAAGAACGCATAGCCCTTATTGTTCCAGAACTCCTCGTTCTCCGGCTCGAGTTCCAGGGCTAGGTTGTAATTCTCTATGGCCTCTTCATATCTTTCCATCAGAATCAGCAGATTGCCCTTGGAGTTGTATATGTCGGCGGACGGGCCGTAGGATAATGCCGTGTCAAGTGTTTTCAGTGCTTCATCGTATTTTCCGACCTCTTCGAGGATGAATGCCTTCGCCTCCAGATACTCCGGTGTTTCCCGATCTTTCGATATCTTTTCGCAGTATCTGAGGGCGGCCCTCTTCTTACCCATGCTCAGTAGGGCGTTACATTTTGCTACATGCGCGTCCAGATACTCCGGGTTTATTTCCACGGCCTTCTCGTATGCCTCCAGCGCCTCTTTTTTCCTGCCCAGAGAGAATAGGGAGTTGCCCATGTTGAACCATGCTATCTCATATCTCGCATTGATTTTTATGGCCTTCTCGTATTCCTTTATCGCTTCCTCATATCTTCCCATGGCCTCCAGGGCAACACCTGCATTGTTATGAGCAATCTCGAGAGTGGGGTCTATCCCAATGGCCTCCCGATATTTCTCAACCGCTTCCCAGTACTTGCCTCTTTCGAAGAGTTCGTCGCCTTCTACCAGGAATTCTTCCGCTGATTTTTCCATGTTCGACCAGTTCAAGCCCAAAATAGTATATTAATTTTCTCTGTTTCTTTTCAACTCGTCTAACATCCTGCAGGTCATGCATAATCTCCCCGGTGTGGGCTCCCCGCACCTCTCACATCTGTTAAGCTCCGCAGGCCTGAACCTCTGCTCGAGCAACGGTTTTATCGCATCATAGCTGTTGACTATGGCGTGTCTTGTCCCGGGATGTCTGTCCTCAAGACCGTTTATTATGGCCCTGTATTCGTTCCTCACCGCTCTCCCCGCATCCGGGCATCTCGATTCATGGAATGTGAAGCCCCTTATGCTGGCATAGAGATATACCTCTCTCTCGGGTATGAGTCTAAGAGGCTGAAGTCTGGGCACTAGACCGGACTGAACTTTCGAATGCGGCCCCAGCCTCGCAAGCCTCTCCACATCGCCTTTTGTAAAATTCATCAGTATGGACTGGGCGGTGTCATCGAGGTTCAGACCCGTGACCATGAAATCGGCACCTATTCTTTTGGCTGTCGTATTCAGCAACCATCTTCTCATGACCCCACAATAAGAGCACGGGCTTTTGTCCTCCACCGTCAGTGCGATCTCTGCGGTGGTTATCCCGAAGGCATCCTTATATTTCACGACGTGGTGTTCTATCCCCAGTCTCTTGGAATTCTCAACGGCCTTTTTTATGGCCTCGTCCCTGTAACCGGGTGTACCTTCATCGACGCTTATCGCCTCCACCTCCACCCTTCTGGGGGCCATTATCTCATAGGTCAGGTACATTGCCGTCACACTGTCCTTTCCGCCGGAGACTGCCACGGCTATCTTCGAACCTCGGGGGATGTCGGCCTGCCTTTTGAACTCGGAGCGCACCCGTCTTTCCAAGAAGCCCGTGAAATGCCGCTCGCACAGATATCTGCCGCTGTAAGGCGTGAATATCACGGCATCTCTGTCGCACGATGAACACTTCACCTTCTCGCCTTGTCGGTCTCGAAATCTATAAAGTCGCAGTGATGTATGAGTACCGCAAGAGGGGTTCTCTTAACGGCATCTCCTTCTTTGGAATGAGCGACTATCGCATGGACTATCTCATCCGGAAGCCCGGCCTCCGTTGCTAGGATGCCTCCCGAAACAGGGTGTCTAACCATCTTTCCATAACTGCTCTTAACCACCTTTCCTCCTTTTCTGGTGAATTCCAGCAGTTTTCCTACATCATGGAGCAGCGCGGCCGCTATGACGTGATCCATGTTGAGATCTCCCCTCGCAAAGGCGGCCGCCATGGCTGTCTTGGTCACCGTCCTTGTGTGTTCGATGAACTCTCTTTTCGTTTCTATCACAAGGGTGTATGGTATGCCTTTAAGCTCGGTCCATCCTCCTTTCTCCATGGCCATAACCCATGTTTTAATCACTTTCTTCCTGAGTTCTTCGTCCTTTATCTCGTTCACTTCGGGAAACGCTTCGATTACCTTTTTTTCGAGCATGACACGGGATTTTCAACATGTGTTTAAGTTTTTTGCTGAATTTCGCAGCCTGTAGTATCCCAAAATACTTTAACATCTTTTTCTTTGCCGGAGATGCGGAAGCTGAATCAGAAGAAAATCCGGTGGATTCTTAGAGAAATCGAGAAAGGAAGGAAAATCACAGAGATTGCTCAGATTCAAGGGATCTCC
>JAJRVK010000006.1 GCA_024277315.1 archaeon
AGAAGTCAGCACTCTGCTCTTCCCAACCCCTGCTGGTTTATCATTCCCGCATTCTCATCTTCTTTGCAGATGTTGTCTGTGCTTTCAGAGAGAATATGAAATTCCTGCGAAATTTCATACCCATGGACTCCTATCATCAGGAGTCCTGCTCGGAAAAATACATAGTATTTTTTACTCGTCCCAACCCGTTAGGTGTTTTATCAATCGTTCACTCATCCGGGCCTTACGCCCTCCTGTTGTGAACGCCCTATTTCCTGTAACAGAGATTCGGCCCTAATTCGTGGGTTGCTTTTCAATTTTAACATCATCCATCCTATGAAAGAACCAGTAATAGGAGAGAACGGATAACCCGTAAAAGAGCGCCGCAGCGTAGAATGGCAGGTCAAGGGACACCATCATCACATATCCTCCTACGAGGGACCCGAGGGAATTGAAACCCATCCAGACAACGGCCACTACCGCATCGGAAATGCCCCGATCCTCATCATCCACAACGCTCATCCTGAAGGCGCTCGTTATCGGACCCACGGAGTTGATGACAATGGTCCTTATTATGTAAACCCCGGTGAACAGAAAGAATCCCAGGGGCAGATAAGGAAGTATTGGTAGAAGGCCCATGAGGACCGTGGCAGTGGCTTCCAGATATACGGCAGTCATAACGCTACCCCTCCTTTCGGCAACCCTAGGAAGGATGAATATGAGGAGTATCATGGAAAGCTGGGTTATAGCGAATATTATTCCGATTCCGGTCGGCATTATCCCGAACCTTATCGCAAACTGTAGCTGCATGAAAGGCATTACCATGCCGGCACCTATACCTATTAGACACATGGGAATCGAGAATTTTATTATCAGACCAAGGGATTTAGGCATGAGCCTGGACGGCTTTTTCTCCCTTTTCGAGTCCTGGATGAAGAATGAAAGAATGAACTGAAGGAACATGAAGAGCGCTCCTATTCCGAGCGCAATCCTGTAGCCGTATACTGCATTTCCAGAGGACCTGAAGATATCTGGAAGAGCACCGGAAACAAGGATGGCTAGAGCACTGCCAACAAGCATGGAGATGCTCTGAAGGGAAAACAGGTACTTTCTCTTGTGCACATCGGTCTTGTCTGCTATCAGGGAGGAAAAAGCGGACATGGAGAATCCGACACCGTTGCCCATCAGGAGGGCGGAAACTATCAGTATTTCAGGGCTTGCCGGCAGAACCAGCATAGAGGTACCAACGAAAGATAGAAGAGTTCCGAAGATTATCGGACCTTTTCTGCCATGAAAGTCGGACAATCTTCCTGCCGGAATGGCCACAAGAGCATTGGAGATCCCCTGAAGGAAGATGATGCTCCCGAAGAAAGAAGGTGCATACCCGAGCTCTCTCAGATAGAGAACCAGGATGAACCATATCGTAGTGCCGCCAACGGCTCCGAAAAGGCTCATGAGAAGCAGATATCTAGCATCTTTGCCGAAACCCCTGTATTTCATCAGGAGATTTCCGGAGACGGGCTCGTTCCTCAGTGCGTATTGAGGAATCACCGGCACGGATTTCTTTTGCATCAAGGTGCAAATAAACCTTCATGTTTAAAACATTAACTCATAAAATGCGGTCGTACGATATCTTTATATCAGAGTCCTGTTAATGGAATAAAAAGACAAATGTCGGACCCACCGTAGCGGGGTGGGGTAGCCAGGAAACGCGCTCTTCCCTTACGGGAAGGCTTGGTCGCAAAATGCTACCTCGAAAACCCGTGCGGGAAACGCATTTCGCTCCTCCCGTCGGGCTCATAAGAAAACCCACCGTAGCGGGGTGGGGTAGCCAGGAAATCCCGTCGGGCTCATATTCACAGGCGCTCCAAGGTCTGTGAGGAGAGACCCGAAGATCGGTGGTTCAAATCCACCCCCCGCTATTCTCATTTCATTAGAAATACCAGAGACTCACCCAAAAATGTTTGCATTTTTGCCTTCCACCCGCTGCTAATACTTTACTTTGCTAAGTCGTAGCGGAAGTTTTTCGTAGGATATTACATTGAAAAAATCTTTCAAACCGATTACTCTGAGTTCTCTGGAGAGGTCGTTCGCCACATTTTTCGGAATCCCGTGTTTGATCAGGGTTTTTCTGAATTTTTTTGCATATCTCCTCACGTCCTTCTTATATACCATATATACAAAAATAATTTTGAAAAGGATTACAATGGTAAAGGCAAAAATATATGGGAAGGAGGAGCGCTCCAATTACTCCTCTCCAGAATCTTCCTCTTTTTTCTTTATCTTTACCTCTATATTTTTATGAAGTCCTCCTTTCATTCCCTCTTCGGAAAGTACTTTCTTCAGTAATGTGGTTATATCTCTGCTTTCCATGAATTTCTTTGTCAGTTCATAGGCCTCGTTCTTGTCCATACCGGCATCAATCATGCTCTTGTAGAAGCCCGCAACCTGTTTCCCGAATTCTTCGGCATTCTGTCCGGAATAGAGGGCATCGACTATGCCTTTTATCAGCTCTGGAACTGTTTCTTTCAATGTGTTCATGATCTCTTTCATCTCTTCTATATCCTTCTTATCATCTTCATTCATTTTATCACCTAATATACCCTATATCATTCACCCTTTATATCGATGCCGAGCACTTTTAACCACCTTCTCACGGCGGGCTCAGACATCACATACTCCTTTTCATTCTTCTTTTCCATGCAATCAACAATACCTTTTTCCACAAGATTCTGGAGCTTATCTCTGACTATTCTCCTCGAAGCGCTCCCCCTTCTGTTCTTTAGCTCTTCGGTGATTCTTGTGGTATTCATACCTCCGTGCTGGAATAGGATCTCGATTAT
>JAJRVK010000136.1 GCA_024277315.1 archaeon
ACCGTCAACGGAGAGATCGTCATAGGCGTAAACGGAACCTTCACCAAGGAGGTCAACCTTGTTCCCGGCGGCAATACGTTCTACATAACCGCAACCGACAGGCTAGGAAATACCGCCGAGACGAGCATAGACATCACCTATGCTCCCACTGGTTCCGCCGCTCCTCAGCAGCAGACGGTGATCACCAGAACGACGATAGTCACCCGTACGCAGGAAGCCGCCGAAGGTCCTGCGGGATACAGCGGAACGACCGTTGCCGCTGCAGGCATAGGTGCTCTTATCCTCGGTCTGATAATCGGTCTCGCGATAGCTATGTTCCTGAGGAAGAAGCCCGAAGTTGCTCCTGTCACCGAGGAAGAAGGTGTGCCTGAAGAAGAGGTTCCGGCAGAAGAGATGCCTGAAGAAGGTCTCGAGGAAGAAGGAGCCGAAGGTGAACTGTTCGGTGAGGAGGAACTGGAGGCACCGGAAGCAGGAGCAGAAAAGGGAATCCCCGAACTGGAAGAAACGGAGACGGGCGAAGAACTGGAGGAAGAAGGCATTGACTTCGAAGTCGGTGAAGAAGAGACAGGAGCGGAAGAGACCTCGGATATTGGTACTTCCGAAACGACAGAGGAAACGGATGATCTGGACATGGACCTGGACGAACTCCTCGAAGAAGAGAAGTAAAAACCTATTCCCAAACTTTCTTCTTTTTTCTGATTGCCAAAACAGCAACAAATAACGAAAAAACTAGCGGTACAATTAATGAGCCGAATTCGGGAACATGTACAGTATCCGTCGCAGAATCATAACACAGACCGAAGAATGATCTGGCTTCCACAGTAATGTTTTCCCATTCCGTGGCATTTAATGGAATCTGCACTCCGACAACCGCTTCGAAGCTTTCACCGGCCAATAATATTCCTGTATCAGGTTCTCCGTTTCCGTTTGAATCGTATAATGGATTGACATAATCCCAAACACCATCGCCATCCGAATCATATCCCATCAAATCGCCTCCAGGAGAATATATACTGACATTGTATCCATTCTGGGAAAGAAGAGTTATTTCGAATATGTCCGCTCCACTCCCTGTGTTGATTATAGTGTGGTTGAAATATAGGCTCGATGGTGCACTCGCATTAACCAAATGGTCAGGTTCCACGGAAACACCGCAGATAAGGCGGAACTCTGTGCTTAGGTAACTTACAACCCCATTGCTTTCTATCCCTTTCACGGTTATTTGATATGTACCTACTGTAGCATTGGATGAAAGTGTGTAATTATAAATATAGGAATTCCAGGCAGGAAGGGTCGAGGAATCCGTGTTCTCGATATTCATCGGAGCCCAATCAACCAGTACGGAACCGTCCGGAGCGACTATGCTTACCTCGGCTCCCGAAATGTCTTGAACACCGAGAGGATCCGAAACATTCGACCGTATAGTAACCGTTTCTCCCGCAGAAAAAACAGACGTTTCTGAACTCCCATTGTAGGTTACAACAGATTCTACGTTAACCACCGTATTGGTCGAGGTCTCCATTCTGGCATCATATACTCCAGAATCATAATAGAATGTCACATATCCAGGAGTTCCCCATGTCCCCGCAGCAGCACTGGATACAGAGACATTTATCGATATGGCATTTCCCGGACTTATTGTTAAATCCGATGAAGGGGTCACGGTAAAGATATACCAGCCAGAGCCGGATATATCTGAAAGAGTGTCCGACCCTATTGTTGTTCCATCATAGGATATCTCAACGGTAACATCCGGATTTCCCTGATTTCGCCATCCGGTAGCAGCTGTCGGTTCGAGATATAGATATACAGGAATATAGGATGTTATGTTGAAATCCATGGCAAATGGAGGATTCTGCGTCCATATATAAGACTCTCCATCCAGAATCTGGAGAGTTGCTGTTGAATTCCCCTGAAACGTATCCAAGGTACTGTCCGAATGAAAATGCAGCGTCTTTGTGGGATATGCTAGTGGGCAATTTATAGTCAATTTCGCACTATCATAGATAGAAATGTTCGTCTCCGAAGTGGCTATCAATTTTGTGGTATCTGTGACACTTCCAGCATCTTGAGGAACGAATTTTTTAAGTGTAATATTCACTTTTTCAAACGACGCTATTGAAAATTCTGGAGTGCCGTCGTTATCTGGATCATAAATCGGATTTACCCACTCGAAAATACCGTCTCCGTCGGAATCGTATGCTATCTCTTCTGTACCGTTCCAAAGCTCTCCTCGCCACCCATAAGTGGAGGCGGAGAGAGAAATCTCATAGCTGTCATTTAGGTTACCTATGTTCCATACCGTGATAGGAAACTCTATAACGTCGTTGGGAAACCCGTTCTCCGTCTGATCAGGATATACGGAAACTCCGTATTCCGCAGGTATGACAAAATTCCCCTCTCCCGTATCTTTTACGCCGTTTGATTCTATCCCGGTTACACATATTGTATACTGTCCCGGGGGAGTATCGTTATTTGTCTGGAAATCATAGTAAAACGTAGCATTTGCACCGATTCCAGATATGAACGTCATCGGCTCCCGATAAACAACAGTTTTGCCATCTGGATCGAGTATTGTTATATTCGCCCCGGCAATATCGCCGTATCCGAATGGATCCGAGAGATTCGCAACTATCCGAACATTCTCTCCAGCATAGAATATCTGGGTCTGAGAGGTGTCATTATATGTAATAACACTTTCCACGGAGATATATGTATATGTCGGCATAACGACCCTAGAATCATACTCTGCGGAATCATAGTAGACATCCACATAACCGTCTGTGCCCCAAACTCCTGCAGAAGCGCTCGATACGGAGACATCCAGTGATATTTTCTCTCCTTTGTAAATATTGACAGTCTCGATCAACGGTATCGTGAATTCATACCACCCGTCTATGTTGATGCCGGATATTGTGTCCGAACCGACGGATGTTCCGTTGTGATAGAGGCTAACAGTAACATCAGGTGCTCCCTCGCTTCGCCAGCCTGTGGCTGCAGTCGGCACAAGATACAGGAAAACGCTTACGTAAGATGTTATGTTGAAGTCCGTATAGAACGGATCGCTCTGAAGCCATGTTCGGGTTTCTCCGTTCAGAATTGTCGTCATATCCGTCAAAGAGCCTACGAATGTATCCATCGAGTATCCAGTATGGAGATGCAAGGTCTTTGTGGGTGAAGACGACGGGACGTTCGTGGTTATCTGAGCATAATCCGAGATGTTGCTGTCGGTTTCGGATGTGGCGAATATGTAAGTCACATCGCTGAGGCCATCGGAAGCGACGGGAACATATTTCCTGGCAGTCAAATTTATGCTTTCAAAACTAGAGAGGCCGAATTCCGGAATTCCATCGGAATCTCCATCGAAGGTCGTATTGACCCAATCCCAGGCCCCGTCTCCATCGGAATCGTATGCTATCTCGGAATCGTTCAACCATATTTCCGTTCTCCAGTATCTGGAGGACTGTCCCGGAGTGATTTCATATGTGTCTGAAATCTCTCCTATGTTTTTTATGACGAGTTCATATGAAACAAACGAGTCAGGATTTGCTGTGGAAGTGGAATCTGGATAGACCACCACACCCCGATATGAAGGAACCATGAAAGTCGCGTTTCCTAGGTCGGTGACTCCATTGGATTCTATGCCAGTGACCTCTACAGCATATTCTCCTCCGCTTGAATTCAGGGAGAGTGTATAATTATACGAAAACAAAACGGTACTGGAATTGTTCGATACCGGGACCATATATTCACCGTTCACAAGAAGTGTCCCGTTAGGATCCTTTATCGTTATCCTCGCACCGCTTATATCATAGGAGCCGAAAGGATCTGAGACAGCGGCGCTTATGTATACCGTTTCTCCCGGATAAAATATGTTTGTTTCAGAGGTGCTGTTCGAAGTATTCACGTAATCGACATTGACATATGTGTCAGTTTGTATGTCAATTCTGGAGTCATAGTCAGGAGAATCATAATATATGCTTATTCCCGTATTTCCAACAGTATTAGGAACCGATACTGTAAGTGTGGTCGTATTACCAGAGGGAAAGACATGATCTATTAACCCTAAATCGAACGATGCCCATCCGGTAGTACTTAGGACACTGCTCGAGGAAGCTATAACATTTCCGTTGTCTGAAAGAGATACTATGACCGTTGGATTTACTGGGAAATTGTCTAAGGCCCCTATGTAAAGGCTTACGACCGCACTCTCCATATGAAAATCCTTTGCAAAGGGAGGAGACTGTGACCATGAGTGCGAGGTTCCGTCATATATCGTGATGCTTGCGGTGGAACTTCCAGCCGTCGTGTTCAGTATATCTCCATTATGGAGGTGCAGGGTCTTCGTTACCGAGGTGGCTCTTGTCCCTTGTACAGTCTCCGCCCCAGAATCTCTATTGCCCTGCCAATCGGTGAGATATACGAAGAAGCTCGAGTTAGCACCCAGACCAATGTCCCCCGGGATTCCGCATTCGATCTCATGCTCGCCCATCGCTGCATTCGCATCTCCGATATACGTCCAGTTCCAGATACTCTGGGAAGTTCCGGAGAAGCCCATGAAAACAGAGTCCTTTATCTCCATGGCCCTGCCTTCGACCCTGATCATGTAATCGGCACCCAGCGGAAGCCAGGGAGCCCTGCAACCCGTATCGGCATCCCCGTCCGAATCCACGAAAAGCATGACATAATCATAGCCCTCCACCGACGGAATCTCAACTGGCCCTATGTATATGCTGACACCTGTATCGGTGTTGTTCAGCCACATGTCAGGA
>JAJRVK010000137.1 GCA_024277315.1 archaeon
AATAAAAGAAAAGCCGAACAAGTAACTAACCGAGGAGATGGAAGTAAAGGATTTGCCACTATTAAAAGAGAAATAGAAAATTATGTACACCCTCAAATTTTAGAAGATATTTTTAGAGAACTAAGCGACAATACTCTAATTGATAGATCACAAGAAGATTGGGTCTTACAATGGAATGATCTGGATGTAGTAAAAATAATCAAGGATAATGGTGTGCCGCTTAGAGAAATAAAAATCAAAGAAAAGATATGCACAGAAGGAATTGAAAGGATGACGCTGGAACTCTTAAGAGAACTAAATGCTTATGATGAGGTTAAAGAATGGTTCACTACAATAAGAAATATGCTGGATTAAACATGCACACTGCACATAACAAGCGGGTATCTGGTTCGGGCTTAGAGCCCTCACCCAAATCGCCTTTGCTATTGCTCAGGACTTCAGATACCCGCAAAACGTTAAGTGAAATTGTGAGCACGCCAACGATTGGTGATTAAAGATGACTGGACAAATCTTAAGAACAAACAATGCAAACAAAAGTTATAAAGCTGATAACCATGTGGGTTATTTTGAAAACTTTATAGTTAGAATTGTTGAAGGCTTAAATGATATTGGAATGAATCACATAGCAAAATATTATTATAAAATATCTTTAGATGAAAGAACTTGGGCTTCTGGCTATTTGTTAGAAACATACAAAAAACTGAAAAGTGAAAAATACGATGATGAATGGATAAACAGGTATCTTATAACTAAGACAATAGCGATTTTATCATTGTGGGCAGGATATTTATCAGAGGGAGGTAAAACACCGCCTCCTATGGATTCACCTCCTGCCTTTAATTATATGTTTGATGCGCGACAATCTACATTTAAACGAAAAAATACCATAAAAGCTACTGCTGTTATACCAACAAGATTGAGGTATGGAGATGATGATATCTTTATAATAAAGGAACATCTTCTCAAAGGTTTAATAAAATCCAGCCATGTTGGAAAAATACTTTTAATAGGCAATATAAAAAATTTAAAGGTGAAGGAAATATTATCAAATGATAAAATTGTGTTTATAGAAATTGATGAAAAGAACGATACACCCTCTTATGCCAGAAATGTTGGAATTGATGAATCTATTTCGTTAAATTCAGAGGTGACATTATTCATTGATGACGATGTTCATATAAATCCAGAAAATATAGATAAAATAATACACTACACATACATATCCAGAGGTATGGTTTTACCTTTAGTGAAAAGTAAAGGTAATGGTTGGTTAGATTTATTTCACGATTATGATGGGACACTTAATGGTGTGTATTATGAAAATAGGAATCAGCTTTTGTACGCAACTACATGCTGTGTGGGTATTTTTAATGAGGTATTTTTAGAAGGTTTGAGATTTGATGAAGATTTCAAAATAGCTGCTGGTGAAGATATAGATTTTTCTATAAGGGCCTTATACAAAGGTTTTCCAATCATCCCGAATGATGAGATCATCATATTACATGATTATAAATACCCTAAAAATCGAGAAATTGATATATTCATTAAGAGGTATTTCCGGTATGGGAGAGGAAATGCCATGCTTATAGAAAAGCACCCATATTATTATTCTTTGTTGTCTAAATGTCGCGAAAGACCCACTCTTTACGGTCATTCAAACAAAGATATTAATACTATTAAAACTCCAAAAGAAGTAGAATATCTAAGAAACGTGGTGGAGGTGCCTATAAAATGAAAGTATTGATCACAGGTGGCGCAGGAGTATTGGGTAGCAATTTATCTATGATGATGTTAAAAAGAGGGTATGATGTAACCGTGATGGATATAGTCCGTCCAGAAGAGGCGTGGAGGTTAGAAGAAATTATTGACTCACTTAATTATCTGTGGAAATCAACACTGGACATCTCAAGGGAGGATGTGAAAAATTTTGATATTGTTATTGATTGTGCCATAGGCAGTGCGGATAGACCTTTTGGGACATCTAGCCCAGAGCATAGTGCTTATGGTAATGTATTTCCAGCCTTACATCTACTAGAGGCTGTTAAAAAAATACAAAACAGACAAAACCCAGTCATTATATATCCTTCGTCCTTTAATGCACTTTACGGTCATGGAAGTAAAGCATATAATGAAGACTTTTTGCCAAATCCTATTTCACTTTATGGGTGGACAAAGGCATCTACAGAACTTCTTTATATGGCATATCATAAATCCTATGATATACCTGTGATAATTACAAGAACTGCAAGTGCATATGGTCCCAAAGGTAGAAGCGATGAATTGCCACACAAACTTATTATATATGCCCTTAAAAGAAATCAGAAGTTTTATTTAAGATCTCCACTAGCAACTAGGCTATGGACTTATGCAAAAGATATTATGAATTTCTACGATAAACTACTTGATCTATTAGAAAAAGATCCCGAGGTTATTTATGGAAAAACATTACATTGTGCTGGAAATAAGAAAAATGAAATAATCAAAAATGTAGAACTAGCAAATAAAATAAAACACTTAACTAACTCAGACATGGAAATAATCATGGGAGAATATGAACCTGGAGAAACCATAGGTGGCACTCCCCTAACATTTAATGTAGATAATTCATACACCCAAAGCATTCTTAGATGGAAACCCTCATATACTATAGATGATGGATTGAAAGAAACAATAGAATGGTTTAAAGAGAACCTTTGGAGATACAACATAGTGAGTGGGGTTGATAAAAATGAACAAAAATAATATTGGCGTGCTCACAACTCTCCGCTCCCTAACGGTCGCTTCGGGGCTTACGCCCTCACTTAACAAGCGGGTATCTGGTTCGGGCTTTCAGCCCTCACCCAAATCGCCTTCGGCGACTTCAGATACCCGCCAAACGTTAACCCAAACCTCCACATAAACCTAAAGCCCCTATAACCCATAAATTGTTAGAAATAAAACAGGTTTATACCTCTATGCTCTCGTCGGGTTTCAGAGCGATGACCTTTGTCTCAGGCGCTCTCTTTCTCACCTCTTCCTGGAATTTCTCCGGCGTTCCGGTGAGAATAGGGAATGTTCCATAGTGCATCGGTATCGCTATCTCCGGTCTTATGAACTGCACGGCATAGGATGCCTCCACAGGGTCCATGGTGAAGTGCGAGCCTATTGGAAGCATGGCCACCTTCGGATGGTAAATCTCGCCTATGAGTTTCATATCTCCGAAAAGCCCCGTGTCTCCGGCATGGTAGAACGAGCCCTCTTTTCCGATGACCACCACACCCGTGGGATTCGCTGTACCCGAGTGGAATGCCTGGGTGAGAGCTATCTTCAGCCCCTTTATCTCAGCCGGACCTCCGATGTTCATTCCCACAGTGTCCTTGGCGCCCTTCTCACCTGCCTTCGTTGCAATCTCGAATATCGAGACAAAAGTGGCTCCTTTCTTTGCAATCTCAACGGCATCGTCAAACCCGTGGTCCCCGTGGTCATGTGTGACTATCACTATGTCGGCGCTCACATCCCCGACCTTCACGGGGCTTTTCGGATTTCCGGTTATCCAGGGGTCCACAAGAATCCTCTTTCCGTCAAGCACGACCTCAAACGCAGCGTGGCCAAGATATCTTATCTTCATGTTATCACCTCATTCCTTTTCTTCAATAACTCTTTCAAGGATGTCTTTAAATTTTTCCATCCCGAGCTCTCCTATGTCGGCATCCATCAACTCCATGGATACGGGTTTCTTCGTCTCCATGGAAATGGCATTCACCTCCATCTTTATTCTCTCGAGCAGAGGGCTTTCGTGCTCCATCTTCAGCTCCGGAAAATCCGCGGCAAGGATTATGGAATCTATGTCCGGCCTTTCGCTCAGCTTCCTGACCGCCATGGGAATGTCTATTATTCGGTTAACAGGCACTATTTCCCCTATTCCTATGTGCATGGACAACGCCTGCTCCTTTATTCTCTCAATCACCTGCATGGCTGAGCTGTCAAGGTTTGAAACTACTGCAATCTTCATGGTATCGAAAAGGGAATAGAGGGAGAGGATATAAGAGTAACTGAAAGTCTCTGTCGAGAGATTCAGGAGATGTGCTGTATCTGTTTTCTTATCTTCTCAAGACTGAGCTTTTTGGATTCTTCATCGGCATTATGGGGTTCTAAAGTGATATTCCCAGAATTCTCCCCCTTCCAATCGGAAGATGCCTATCCACGCCCGATAAGGATTAATCGCCTGCATCACATCACTCTGATACCGATATCCTTGGCATACTTCACCGCCTCAATGTATTCCGAGGCCCTGAGTTCCCTGTCTATGTCTATGTATTTCATCGCCATGTATTCAGGTCTGTACTGCGCCATGACATTTACCGGAGCATCCGGTCTGTTATCTTTAATCCAATTCAGCACCGGTTTTGTGCAGCATTCAAGATGATTGGGCAGGACGAGATGCCTTATTATCATATCTCCCTCCGCCAGTAGGTGGTTCCTTGTCACGATTTTCCAGTATTCCGGAACATTTGAAAGCCTGAGAGCGCATTCGTCGTTGCCATATTTGAAATCCGTCAGATAGAGGTCCGTTATCTCATTCACTATCTCCATTGCTCCCACAGTAAGATACATGTTGGAGTTCCACACCTGCGGAACAGGGGCATCCAGCCTTTTGAGCACCGAGATTATGTAAGCGAGATTCGGTGTTGGCTCTCCGCCGACCCAGTTCAGGTTCTTTGATCTGTCCCATCTGTTTTTAATGCACTCTGCCAGTTCATCCGGCTCCACGGGCTCTCCGTTTTCCGGGTACTGGCTTATGTCCCAGTTCTGACAGAAGACGCATTTGAAGTTGCATCCCGAGAAAAACACCGTATGTGAGGGCACAAGCTCTCTCTCCTCCCCGAAGTGAAGGAACTCGGATGCGATTCTCGCCTTGAGAACACCGCAGAAACCTTCTTCTCCTTTAAGGCGGAGCGCTCCGCATCTCCTTTCACATAGCCTGCACGGACTGGAGAGCTCTATGGCTCTCTTTTCCAGAGAATTCAGGTCTGCATCCGTGAACTTCGGGCGCTCTTTACCCGAGAGCACATTGTGGTAGTGGTCGAGCACAATGATATGATGGATTAGAGTGGTTAAAATGTTTTCTGAGAAAGCACAAATATGAGGGGCATATTCTTGAGATGTGAAGTATGACTTCCGCAATCGAAAAGTGATGGTGTGTTTGATCGCTGGAGCCCTAATAGTCTCTTTTGTCGTTGTTTTTCTCTGGAACTATTCCGCCCCACCAGCAAGAATTGTCGGCATCTCCCAGATTCCTGAGAATCCGGATGTCGGGGAAAAGATAACTATTGATGTCGAGATTGAAGGCGGGCCTCCTTTATTCAGCAGACCTTCGGTCATATTCTCCTATATGGCAATAGGGAGATATGGAGGGGGTGGCGGTGGAGGATCTTACAGCATAGAGGGAAACAGATGCTCCATCATAATACCTCCCTTTCAGGACGATGTCCATGTCATATATGGGGTGGCTGTAAGCGACAGAGGAGCGCTTTATTTCTCGGAGATAGGGGATTTCGATGTCGGAAATCCGGATTACACCGTATCGGACTTTGTGAACGACTCCCTAGTCCTGTATTCCATAAACGAGGATAACTCAATGATTACTGCCACGGTTCTGGCAACTCCAGAGTCGAACAATACACTGAACAACCTGTCCTTATACTATATGGGATTCGCCTCCGGCGGTGAATTTGGAGGGAGCGTGGAGGCACATTATGCTGATGGATATGTTCTCGCCACTTTTTATGCGAATAAACGGGAATGGGCGGAGGGAACCACACTTTTCTACTGCTTTGCCGGTATTGATGAAAAAGGAAATCTCGCAATCTCGGAAATTGAAAGATATGTGGTTCAGTGATTCTGGGGGAAATATACCCAAAAATCCTTTCCTTTACCCCTACATGCTACTCTCAGTAATCGAATTCGTGGTCTCCTACTTTCATCCTTGTGAATGTTTCCTCTCCTTTCCACCTTTTTCGCAACTCTATAAGGTTCAACACAGTATATCCTCTCTTTTTCAGGAAGGATATTATCGTATCATTGTTCGGATGTACCCAGTTGTAAACGGTATCTCCCCCGAGGCTTTCGACAAGCTCCTCGGCCTTTTCGTAGAGCGTGGAACCTATTCCCCTTCTCCTGTATTCAGGAAGAACATAAAGCGATTCTGCCCAGACAACATCGTCTTCCACCCTGCATACCAGATAACCTACTATTTTTGAGTCTTCAACTGCCACATATATCGGATACTCTTTCTCTATATACTCCAGAAATTCTTTTCTGGCAGAATCCATATCCGGGCCTGTGGGCTTTCCTCTTAATTCCGCAAGCGCCACACGAAAATAGGCTATCAGCTCGCTAACTGCATCAATATCGTTTTCATTGGCCGGACGGATTTCCATATCATCAGATCTCACATCACTTCATATATAACACTAACATTTAGTCGATTTATTCTATGAAATGCTCATAACCACCCTTTAAATCCATAATTTCTCCGTTTTCTATCCTCACTCCCATGTCCTTGTCCACGATTCTCCCGACCACGGTTCCGTATCTCCTCACCTCATCAAGATTCTCCTCCGGGACCGTGAAAACAAGCTCATAGTCCTCACCGCCGTAGAGCGCAAAGTCGTAGGGATCCATATCCAGAATCTTTCCGGCCTTCATCGTTTCCCTGTCCAGAGGTATCCTTTCCCTCTCGATTATCGCTCC
>JAJRVK010000138.1 GCA_024277315.1 archaeon
AACACATAGTAGAATTCGACGCCGTTGCCGTCCGTCACTGTTATCGCTATGCTGTTGTCTCCCTCGTGCAGTGTCACCGGCACGGAGAATTCTCCGAGCCTGTTGGCAATCACGGATTTTCCTCCTGCTGCCACGGAAACCTCGGGAGCCGTTATTCCCGTGAGCGTATAGTTCGCATTGTTTGTGAGCGTCGGGGATGTGACGTACATGCCTGGTGGAGTCGCACTAGAATCGGTGCTTCCCAGGAACTCGACGCCATCGCTCAATATCTGGTTTGCTTCCGTTCTTACGACAAAGCTTCTGCTCTTCGTTACCGTATTTCCCGCTTTGTCAGCGACTTCTATGGTAACGATGTGCCCACCTTCAGAGAGTTCCGAGATGGGCGTGTATGTCAGTTGTGTATCCATGAGATTTGCATATTTCGTGACGTCCCTGCCGTCCAACATTATTTTCACGCTGGAAATCCCAGAAAGGGCATCGCCGAAGAATGCTGAAATCGGGGCTCTTTCTCCAACAGTGGGAGACACACCTTCTTCCGTGACGTCGAACCCACCTATACCCATGAACGATATCTCAGGAGCATGGGTATCGAGAATTACGTTTATCGGGACCATTATTTCGCTGGGGCATGTGTTGGTGCCCATGTAAAGGACACCGCTGTATGCCTTATCCTCAGCATCGTCTGAAAACGACCATGAGACTTCGACAGAGGAGGGTTCATATGGCATTATCGGTCCTTCGTGTATGCTGGCAATCTCGTAACCCTTCACTCCCGCGAGTATCATACTCACTTCGAGGTCAAAGTGTCCGGTTCCAGTCGGGACAGTGAATCCGAGAACCTTGACGAGATAGATGCCGTCCGGCGGGTTATAAAGCGTAACTCCTTCGTCAGCATCAGCATCGGCCGAATATGCTTCCAGGAACGGGTCATAACCGCCCCATCCGTCCGTCGCTATATGCGGAACAAGCGCCGTTGTGACCAGTTCATCTCTCTGGGCGATACCGTCTCCATTTGCATCATAGAAAATTCCCAGATCCAGATCTTCGACATCTGAGTGAGGAATGGTATGGAAATACACACTGGCGGCTCCTTTGACCTCTATAGCTTTTGTATACTCGGCCTCTGCCAGAGCCAGTGTGAAATCCACGGGAGCGATATTTTCAACCGCATGTTTGTCATAATGTACGACCTGATCGGGGTATATAGTGACGCTGGCAGGACCGACGACAGAGGCACCCATTCCCGGAAGTTCTATGTTTGATGTTATGGAAACGGAAGCGGAGGATATTCTCTCGTTTGTGTAAATGTCTATTGGAGATTCGGGCAGCTGTAGAAATCCGGTTTTCAGAGTGAATGTTTCCGAGGATGATGTGCCGTTTATGGCATTGTTCCTTATGGCAATGATGTTCAGACCAGGTGTTATGTCGACTGTCAATATCTTTTCATATGGTGTGGGCTCTTTGGTGCTCCCAAGCTGCTTTATCGAGTATGGTGCTACCGAATCGGCGATGGAATCTCCTCCTTTTCCGAAGATTCTTATGTCGAAATCCGTATTTTCGCGATAATAGGTGATCTTGAGCCACAGAGAATCCACAAGAAGATTCCAGCTGTCCGGTGCTCCGACCTGTTCCATGGAAACAGTGAACCTGAGGTCTCCGATATCCTTCATGGTCCACGCTCTATCCCCGGTAAGCACTATCTTGGCTGTAGTATATGTGTCAGTGGGTACGGCGGTATACTCCGTTTCTCCTTTCACAGATCCGATCTTGTATCCAACATGGATTACGTCCGGTCTCTGACTGGCAGGGATTGGAGAATCCGATCTGTACTTAACGTATGCCTCTACTGCGGTTATCTCTCCAGAGCTTGGAAAAGAGTAACCCGTGATTTCCGTCGATTGGCCGGAAGAGAGCACTATATCGTTGTTGTCTGGCGCTCCTATTGATGGATAAACAAAAGAACTCTCACGCCAATCCACCTCTGCGATAAACTTCAGGTTTGCCGGCGGATTCGCAAGAACTCCCTGTGCAGGAGCCTCTATATAGAAATATCTCCAGTCACCCGTCTTTCCCGATCCGTCGAAGCCTCCGATGGTTTCCATGTTAAGATAGGGTGTGTTTTCGGAACTTCCGTTGATTTCCATGTTAAACCCTCTGTTTCCAACTATGACTGACACGGGTATCGTCGTTGTGGAGTTGTAGTACTGATATGTGGCGGTGACGCCCACGGATATGCCCGTATTGAAAATTATGGCCCCGGTCTCATAGTACACGGTATAGTTTGCCGGATTTATCAGTCCGTACTTCCCATATAGAGAGACGCTTCCCGGGACGACAGGAGTGTGAAGCAATCTGGCCCTCGGATAAAACGGAGGGTTGTACGGATACCACTGATAGTATATGTTCAAAGACCATACTCCTGCGGTCTTTGGCGGTATGACCGTAAGATTTCCACTGGTATAATTGAGGAAATAGTCCGTGTTCTCGACAAGTTCCGTATTGTTGAGATATACGGTTATGTTATATATCGGAGCATATGCTAATGTTATGTACTGGGTATCCAGCGGTATGTACCATCCATAGTCTGCGGTCAGATATTGGGTTCCGTTTAGAGGATTGACGAGCTGTATCTCCCCGGTGCTTCTATTGAGCGAATAATCGGTATTTTCCGTGAGAAGGGCCTTGTATGTATAGTATGCATAGAAATCGATGGCCTCGTCCGGGAACAGAGAAATGCTGACATTGATGTATCCTGTGGTTCTGTTCACGGTAAATCCGAGATTTGTGGCGGTATCGGCAAACCAGAAGTCGTAGGTTCCCGCCACATAGTCGTAATCGTGTATGACTATCCATGTTTCGTTCGTTATGTTTCCATGGGGGAGGAAGAAGCCCCAGTATGTCTGGTTTGTTATTGTTTCATTTCCCAGGGTACTGAAGACCATGGATTCGTTGTTGTATGTTAGGTTGTTCAACCAAAGGTCGAGATATGTTATGTTTTCATGCGCCAGATATCCGGTGATGTTGTCGACCATATTCACGCTTTCATTGACGACATTTACAGAAGATGCATTCAGAGGATATGTCTCGAAGTATGGTCTGAGGGAATTCGGATCCGCTGTGACGTTCTCTCCGGAAATTGTCTGTATATCATATTTCTCGAATATCGCACCCTCATATATGCCGGGAACGGCCTCTGGAGGCACATTCATGCTGGCCGTGAAAGTGGCTGAAGAACCTGCGGCGACACTGACCGTGGATGGTACGCTCAGCCAGTTCCATTGCACATTTTTGTAGAAAACACAGCTTATGTTCCAGGGCAGGTCTGAAACTCCGGAATCAATAGAGTATGGCAGTAATCTCACTATCAAACCGTCATGCCCTCTCTGAAGAGGGTTGTACATGGTGACCTGGAGGGTATTTCTCTCGCCCTCTATGAAATAATCCTCCGCCACGGTATTCAATTCTGAATCGTCTATAATGCCGTCCAGATTTGTGTCCAGCCAGTCCATTATTTTCAGAACATAGCCGGAATAATATGGATTGAGGCCGCCGTCTGCGGAGGCAACAACTTTCATCATTGTGGTTTCTGGAGGTATGCTTTCGAGTATGTTCTGGCCGAATTCATCCGTCGGGCTTGCAGTTTTGAATGTGCATGAGTACTGACCGATTTTTTCCATCGTTTGGGCACTCAGTTCCACATTCTCTGAATCAAAGCCTTTTATGGTAAAGCTCTTGGCTGCACTGGAATTCGGATACATGAGATTCGGGAAGGAATGGTAACTTTCTCCGTTGTATGTGCCGGGACTCCATTAAGAGGGGGATGTCCACAGACCGCCAAGAGCGAGCGCAATCTTAACCGACCTCTCCGCATTTATGAAACCGGCACCCTGTGAGAAGACATCGTGGTTGTGTGTGTCCGCACCGGAGGCTATAATCTCTTTCACCGCTTCCGCACCTGGCATAGCGGAGTTGACAGAATAATATGCCTGCGAGACCAACGCTGCCACACCGGCAGCAATAGCGGCAGAGAGATCGGAACTCTCAACGTTTGTATATGCCGCAGTACCGTCGGCGGTACTTGCTGAACACGCATAGTTCAGGATTGTATCGACCTCTCCTGTTCCGACGGCGATGACATCGGGCTTACTTCTTCCGGCGACAGTCGGACCCCTGCCGGAATATGCCGCTACATCTCCGTAATGGTGGAGATTTCCCGTCTCAAGCAGATAGGCGTTATCCGTAGCGGCACCCACAACTATCGCTCCAGAAGCAGACGGGGAAGACATGGTCCCATAGCCATATCCGTCGTCTCCGGATGGTACTATAAACGGTATTTTGGAAGAGGTGTAGTCATAGATTATGTAGTCCATGATTTCTGAAAGACTGTCAAGACCGGCTCCGTAACTGGAAGAAGGAAGAGCGCTGCACACTATATCGGCTTCATCACCTGTATTGGGCTGTCCATCGTATCCTTCTACGGCAAAATACCAGGAATCTTCCAGATTGCTCCCCGAATTCATCACGGGAAGGATTGTCGAATTGGGTGCCACTCCCCTTGCGGAAGAAGCTATTGCAGAGGCTATCTCGGTTCCGTGAGTGATCGATCGGGATTCCCAGAAATCATACTGGAAATCTCCGAAGAAACAGACAAGGTCTCCATTTCCGGGTATCACATTCTCGAGACCGTTTCTGGAGGAATATACATCCGAGTAAGGTATGGGAACGCCGCCATATTCATAGTCGGCGGTTATCGTGTCCGTTGATGCGGGGGGGTCCGTGAATGTCACTATTCCGGTGGCCGTATCCACTATCCATGGTTTGTACGTATATGATATGTCAAAAATGGAAAGAGGAGATGCTGGATAGGTTAGGGAGACCTTGGATCCTGCAAGGGAATAGTCCGAATCGAGATAAAGTTTTCCCGTATAATTATAGAACGCATATATCTCGGTACCTTTGACAAAAGAATCGACAAAGCTGTTCGACAGTGTGACAATTCCTCTGGAAAGGTCGATACTGTACTCTGTATTCAGGAGCTTTCTGAATGTTGGAGGCTCTGTCTCGGAGGTATAGATAAGGCCATAGAGAGTGCAATTCTCTATTGTGACATCATCAGTTGCAGTATCATGGTGGGAGAGATATATGGGTTCATTGTCAAATCCGCCG
>JAJRVK010000139.1 GCA_024277315.1 archaeon
GATATCAGCAATTCAGGAGGTGAAAAGGAAGTTTCTGATATACAATATGATGCTAAAACTGTGAAAAACAAGAGGTTTCACACGGTTAAAAAAACGATGGGGTAGAAATAGGGAAGGTGAATAAGCGCAGTCCCTAACTCAAAATGGAGTTATGCAACAGAGCATATGCGGATGCAAACAAGAAGAATGTTTTAAGATTGCCCTTTTCGCTGTCAGGAGTGGAATACAAGAGAAAAATAGGGGACATCTAGATGTTTCCTCATGGGAAAAGTATTTAATAAGGGCTTAGCGTATAGTAGTCGATGAAGGCCCTCATAAGCCTTAAAGGATATTGAAAAAGGGGTAACACCATGTCTAACGATGAAAAACAGTTCATAACCGAGTTTGAAACACGAAGGAAGTTTATTAACTCGCAACTTACAGCACAGGGATGGGATTTCAGATACATAAAAGAGGAAGTTAATGCGACAAAATCAGATGTCAAAAACGGCAACTATGTGCTCTTTAATGGAACAGTAGAAAGCGGTGAAATATACATCGATTACCTTCTTTTAAATGATGATAATACGCCTCTTGCTATCATTGAGGCGAAAAGATACGATGCAGATCCAGAAAAGGGCAGAACTCAGGCAAGAACCTATGCTAAGGAGATAGAAAGCCAGATTGGGCTTAAAATCCCAATATTTCTTACCAATGGTGATGTATGGAAATTCATTGATGAAGACGGAAGAGAAAGAAGAGTGAGTGGGCCTTTCAGTCAGGCAGACCTGAAAAGAAGGCAGGAACTTTACAAAAACAGGAAAAACCCCATGGAAATCTCGCATGACCCGAAAATTGTGGACAGGCCACAGAGTATACTGATTGTCAGGAAACTAAGCGAACACTTTGCTGAGGGCCACAGAAAGGCTCTTGTCGTAATGGCAACGGGAACCGGAAAAACCCGTGTATCCATGGCAATCATAAAGATTTTGATGGATGCGAACATGGTAAGAAATGTTTTGTTCATCGCAGATAGGACCGCTCTTGTAAATCAGGCGAAATCTGACGGCTTTGATGCGTACTTTTCCGAGCCAATCTCAGACATACGAGAGGGAGTAAGTACTACTAGCCGTCTTTATGTATCTACCGTTCAGACTCTTGCCAGCGACAAGGCATATACGAAGTTCAGTCCGGGATTCTTTGATCTTATAGTCTTTGATGAAGCGCACAGGTCTTACTACGATAGACAGAATGTCGTACAGAAATATTTTGACTCCATTCAGATAGGATTGACCGCCACCCCCAAAAATGAGATTGGAAGAAATACCTACGAACTCTTTGACTGCGAAGATGGACCAACTGTCGAGTATGGTTATGAAGATGCAGTACGGGATGGGGTGCTGGTTCCATACCGGGCGGAGATCATAGAAACCGAGGTTCTTTCATTAGGGATAGAAGGTTCTACCCTCCCAGAGGATATTAAAGACAAGATACGCAGACAGGAAGAAGACCCCGAGCATCTAGACCTGAGTGGTGGAGAGTTTGACCGCGTATTCATGGACGACGAGACAAACAAACTCATAATAACAGAATTCATGAAGCTCTGTTACAAATCAGATGAAGGGAAGCCGGCAAAGTCTATATTCTTTTGTGCAAGTCAAAGACACGCCAAAAAAGTGAAAGAGATTTTCAATAAATTGTATCCGAGCATATCTGCTGATGTGCAGGTAATAACCAGCGACCAATACCGGGCACAGGATGAGATTTATCGGTTTAAAAAGAACTCTGAACCAAGAATTGCCCTTTCCGTGGGAATGCTGGATACAGGCATAGATGTGCCAGAGATATGCAACCTTGTCTTCATAACACCGGTATTTTCCCATGTGAGATTCTGGCAGATGGTAGGGAGAGGGACCCGGGACCAGAAAGCGTGTAAACACAAGGACTGGCTACCGAACAGAGAAAAGAAGGATTTCCTTATACTTGATTTCGCAATCGGAGGATACTCCAATGTAAAAGAACATTCGTTGGAAGTTAGCGAGCAACGAGGCGGCCCATCTAAGAGTGCGGAACAGAGAATATTTGAAAACAGGGTAAAACTTCTGAAAGAGAATCTGAACACGGAGCAGAGAAAACTCATAATGCGTAAAATCATGGAATCGATAGAGCAATTCGATGAGAACGACTTTTTCACGAGGGAAAAACTCTCAGTAATAAACAAACTCAAAAAGAACAGGTTTGACCTAGATAAATACATAGACGATTTAATGAACGAGATAGCGCCTCTGATGATGTTCATGCCGGGAACCAATCCGCATATAACCTCATTCATTCAGGAGGCGGAGCACCTATTTAAACTGGTTCTGGACGGGAACTACGAGGGAATACGGGAGATAGAAAAGAAGATACAGTTAGAGGTTGCCAATCTCCTTCAACTTTCTCTGAAAGTTATTCGGGACAATAAGCCGAATCTTATGAAGGTCATGCAGCCGGAATTCTGGGCGAATCTGACCTTTGCAGATATTGAGTTTCTCGTAAAGAAAATAGCTCCTTTGATGATGTACTATGTGCCAGATAGTGGGAAAATGATACAGGTAGATGCCCCGGACATTGTGCTATCAAGAGAAAAGTTCGAGATGGAGATAAAGGAAGACCAGAATCTGAAGGAATTCATAGAAACAAACCCTCTCATAAAGAAGATCAGGGACGGGAAACCGGTAACACCCAAGGAGCTCAAGGAGATAGAGCAGGATCTGAATGCGCTCAGGCCGGAAATAACAATAGAGAACATTCAGGTACATAAAAAGAAGGATTTCATAGTCTTTCTAAAAGATCTAATAGGTCTTAGCGATGACAAGAACCCGAGAGAAATAATCGAGGAGCGCTTTGATGAGTTTATCATAGACGCAAATAAGTACAACTCTAAACAAATGGAGTTTTTACTCCTTCTCAAGAAAGTACTGGCCGATAGAAAATATGTAGGAAGAAAAGACTTTGCTTCTGACCCGCTGATGGAAGAAAGACCATGGGAGTTATTTGGAGAAGAAGAGCTTAACAGGATTGTGCGCAGTTGTGAGGAACTCTCGATTATAAATTAGGTAGACCTATGTAGACGCAAAAATGTTATATATGTTTGCCGTCTTATGTTGGAGTATGGAATATGTAGCACTCTCCGCCAAATTGCCAGCAGACCTTGCCACCGAATTCAAGTCATTCGCAAAAAGGAAGGGAATAACGACTTCCATGCTCCTGCGGGAATTGATAGAAAGCGAGATAAAGAAGCCAATGGCTAAGTATGTGGCCGGCAGGAACGAGATCTCATATAGAAGGGAAACAGACACATTCAGCTGGGCAATAGTTCTTGACAGCGGCGAAAGAATAGAAATGATAGATGCCGCAAATCCCGAATTCCTGCTGAACCTCCAGAAAATGCTGAATCTCGCCATAGAGGAGAGGACCGCGCTCATCGGCCAGAAGGAGCCGGATTCGATACCTATTCCTAGCAAAATTACAAGGAGGAAAGAAGAATGAGAGAATTACCGGAAGGGTGGGAGGAAAAAGAGCTTGAAAAACTCGTTGACTTCGAGAAAAAAAGTAAGAGAAAGGCCGGGGACGGAAAAAAAGAAGGGCGGTACAATTTTTTCACATCAAGCCCGATTCAGAGTATGTACATTGATGAATACGATTATGAGGGAGAGCACATTATATTTGGCACAGGCGGGTCTGCAAGTGTCCATTACTGTAACGATAAGTTCTCTACAACTGCAGATTGTATTGTTGTAAAAGTAAAAGATGATATGAAAGACGGGGTATCGACGAAGTTCATCTATTACTATTTACTGTACCGCCTTGACATATTAGAAAGAGGATTCCGAGGCGCGGGATTAAAGCACATTTCCAAAAACTATCTTAAGAAGGTTCCTGTTTTAACAACATCAGATATAGACCAGCAGAAACGTATCGTCGAGATGCTAGACGAGGCAGATAAACTCGTGCAACTCAGGCAGGAGGCCGATATGCTGACCGATGAATACCTTCGGAGCGTCTTTTATGAGATGTTCGGGGACCCATTCAAAAACACTAAAGATTTTGATTTTATTACATTAAAGGATTATTGCGAGACAATACAGATTGGGCCTTTCGGCTCTCAACTACATAAAAGTGATTATGTTGAAAATGGTGTACCAATAATAAACCCAACACACATTATTGATAGAAAAATTAGTGTCAATCCCAATTTTTCGATAACCAGTGAGAAATATAAGGCTTTGCCGAATTATCATTTAAAAGCCGGAGATGTTATCATGGGTCGGAGAGGAGAAATGGGAAGATGTGCTTTAGTGACCGAAAAAGAAACTGGATGGTTTTGTGGAACGGGGAGTTTATTCATACGCCTTAAAAAAGAATTAAATCCAGTTTTCATTTTATATCTCCTTTCAGGAAGTAGTAGCGTTAAATATCTGGAGAATGAAGCAAAAGGCGTAACGATGAAGAACTTAAGCAAAAAAGTAATTGAAAATATAAAATTTGGTTACCCCTCTATTGATATCCAGAACCAATTCGCCGAAATCGTCAGAGAAGTGGAAGAATTAAGGGAGTATCAGAAGAAGTCTGGCGAGAAGATTAACGACTTCTTCCAGTCCATTCTTCAAAAAGCGTTTCGGGGGGAATTGGTATGAGCAAGAAAAAAGACTCCTCATCCGCAGTAGGGGATGCGATTGAAAAAAAGGAGGATATTAAAGCCGAAGAGGTCCGAAAAAACAAGATTGAACTACTAAAAAAATTTAACGAGTTGTTCAAAGCAGAAACATGGGCAAAAAATTGGGCCGAATCCATGTCAAATGAAGAGCTTACTCCCATAACGAACTTTGAAATCAACATAATGATGGCAAAAATCTTGGCAGCCTCTGCTCTGGAGATAATGGAGATCTGGCCCAAAGTATATGACCGAATCGCCGGTAATAATGAGGACTGGTTCGGTGAAGAGCCGAAATTATCTGAAAGTAAATTAGAAACTGGTTTCGGTGATTTCGCTGATATTGGTTTTATATCCTATTTTGCTTACACAGAGCAGGCCCTTGTTAGTGCTGTGAGTGCCGTCGAAATTTATCTAAAAGACCGGTTCATATATTCTCTAAAATTAGACCAAAGAAGACTTAGGCGTTTTTCTGAAAAGCAGGTAAAAATAAAGCAACTCATGGACATAGGCCAAGATATCTCTGGCATAGTGGCTGAGTTAATAGCAGAAGGAATTCCTTTTCAAAAACTTGATGCGGTTCAGGATGCATATAATAAAATATATGGTTTTGAACCCTTCAGCGACGAAGAACTGGAGAAACTGGTGAGAATTTTTGAGACCCGCCATTTAATAGTCCATAAAGCGGGAATTGCAGATAAAAAATTTATTTCCATAACAGAAAGTAAGTTTGATATCGGAAATAGGATATATCTGGAGCGTAAAGAAGTGGTTGAAATGATAAACGATATCAAAAGTATCATAACAAATTTAGAATCAAAGTTAACTGAGAGAGATACAAAAAGGAGGAATGAGTAATGTTAGACGCAGAACTGAAATCAAAAGTAAATCAGTTGTGGGACAAGTTCTGGAGCGGTGGAATTTCCAACCCGCTTCAGGCCATAGAGCAGATATCGTATTTGCTCTTCATGAAACGACTGGAAGATGAGGATAACCTGAAAATGCAAACGGCCCGATATAGAGGAGAAGAATATGTCTCAGTTTTCGATGGCTGCGAGGACTGTCGCTGGTCCTATTGGACAAATCTTACTGGGGACGAAATGCTTCAGCATGTCAGAGACAAGCTATTTCCCTTCTTAAGAAATCTGGGTGAGGAAGACTCTCTTTACCGTCAGTACATGAAGGATGCCACCTTTATCATACCTACCGCCAGTCTATTGATAGAAGCAGTGAACACAATAAACGAAATGAAGATAAAGGAGCAGAACAGAGATGCAAAAGGGGATTTGTATGAGTATCTTCTTTCCGAGCTCAGAACATCGGGAAAGAACGGCCAGTTCAGGACACCACGCCACATTATAAAAATGATGGTGGAGTTGGCCGACCCGAAAATAGGGGAGAAAATATGTGACCCTGCCTGTGGAACCGCCGGTTTTCTGGTGAATGCTTACGAGCACATCATAAGGACTAACACATCCAAAGACCTCATTAAAACAGATGATGAGGGAAACGAATATAATTTTAAAGGAGACAAACTGAGCAAAAAGCAGTGGAAGTTTCTCAAAGAGGAGTCGATATACGGGTTCGATTTTGACCAGACAATGGTCAGGATTGCTCTAATGAATCTGATGATGCACGACATAAAGAACCCCAACATAAGGCAGATGAATACGCTTTCTACCAGATACCATGACAGAGAGATGTACGACATTGTTCTGGCCAATCCCCCTTTTAAAGGGAGTCTTGACGAATCAGAAATAAGCGATTCTATCACCATAAAGACAAAAAAGACCGAAATTCTCTTTCTGGAGCAGATGTACAATATTATGAGGGTTGGAGGCAGGGCTGCAGTTATAGTTCCAGAGGGTGTTCTGTTTGGAAGCAGTAAGGCTCATAAGGAGATAAGAAGAAAACTTATAGAGGAATGCCGGCTTGATGCTGTGCTATCCATGCCCTCTGGGGTTTTTAAGCCCTACGCTGGCGTTTCTACCGCAGTAGTTTATTTTACCAAAGGAGAGCCCACGGAAAAAGTCTGGTTCTACAATATGGAAGCGGATGGTTTTACGCTGGATGATAAGAGAACATTCATAGATGGAAAAGGTGATATACCGGACATAATCGAAAAGTTCGGGAAAAGGTACGACATTGATATGGATGATAGAAGCGCAAAGTGCTTTTTTGTACCTGTGGCGGAGATAAGAGAGAATGACTATGACCTCAGCATCTCCAAGTATCAAAAAATAGAGTATGAAGAAGTAGAATACGAAAATCCCGCCGTAATAAAAAAGAAGATAATGGAATTAGAAGAAGCAATACTAAAAACGCTTCAGAGCATTGATATAAATGAAGACGGCTGACGATTTCCTTTATGCCCTCGCCACTATCCTTATCAATGCCCCATTAAATATTCGGTAATGTCCTTGAATAGACCGCATAATTTATATAGTAGAAATGCTATCTCCCCTTATGGCTAGACCAAAGAGCAATATAGATATCACATGTCAGAACCCGAAGTGCAGGTATTACTTGAAAGAAGAGGGAAAAGACATCGTTA
>JAJRVK010000140.1 GCA_024277315.1 archaeon
ATCGACTATCACGGCACCGATATCGGACATCCATCCGGTTCTGTGTCTTATGAGTGAGTCAACCTTCTCGGATGTTGCGACGATTATGTCGTTCCTGCCGATACGCTCGTCCTTTCTGTCATAATCTCCCGTGCTTATCCCGACCTTTATCCTGAGTTTCGAGAATCTCCTCAGGTCTTCGTACTTTTCCGAGGCAAGGGCCCGTAAGGGGACCATGTAAAGTGCCTTTTTCCCGGAAAGAGCGGAGTTCACCGCCGCGACATATGCGACGAGCGACTTCCCGCTTGCGGTCGGAAATGCCATGACAACATTATTTCCGGTGAGAACGGCCTTCAACGGTTCGACCTGTATCTCATACGGATTCTCTATGCCCTCCTCCGCAAAAATGTCGGACACTTCCTTATCCACGATATCGGAGAGTTTCACAGGAAAATATGGGATGGAAATAAATCTATTCCTCGCTCAGGACCCGTCTGACCTCTTCCATTACCTTATCTCTGTCCTTATAGTACGATGAAACTATTCTGGCAACATCCCTGTAGTTCCTGACCTCTATCTTTTTCATGTATTCCAGAATGTCCTTCCTTCTCTTGACCTCCCTTTCCATTTCTCGGGAGGACCAGTTCTTTGCCATTGCTACCTTTTCGTAGACATAGCTGTGACCGCTGTAATTGAAAGTATCGTCCGCCGGATTCCATATATATGCATTGTTCGTAATCAGTTCGTCCGTCTGCGGGTCGGTTCCAACAATCTCGATCAACCCTTTGACCCTTCTCGTCATCTTCTTTCCGACCTTGACCTGCGCCTGAAGCAGGACTATGTCAAGAGCGGCTATCAGTGCTCTCGGCAGGTTTATCGGGTCATTCTCAAGCCTGTGGACCATTGCCTGGACATCCTCCGCGTGGAATGTTGTGTAAGCGCTCTTACCCGTTGCCATGGCCTGGAAGACCACATATGCCTCGGCACCCCTGACCTCTCCGACCATGAGATACTGCGGCCTCTGCCTCAATGCTGCGGCGAGAAGGTCGAACATGTCTATCTCTCCGGCTGCCTTGCCGGTAACCGGATTCTTGGCACCGAATCCGCTCCTTGTCAGTGTGGGAACCCAGTTCTCATGAGGAAGGTTCAGCTCCCTGGTGTCCTCTATGCTCACTATCTTCATCTGAGGAGGTATGAATAGCAGTATCGCATTGAGCGTAGTGGTCTTACCGGATGCCGTGCCCCCGCATATAAGGAGGGACTGCCCGTTCTCTATGGCTATCCAGAGATACGCCATCATCTCGGAACTCATGGTCTTGAACTTTATCAGGTCTATGGGGGTGAAAGGATTCTCCTTGAAACGCCTTATCGTGAACGAAGAGCCCCTTTTCGTAACATGGGTACCGAGGGTCTCGTTCAACCTCGAGCCGTCCGGCATCGTGGCGTCGAGCATCGGGGATGCCACCGAGATGTGCTTTCCCGACCTCTGTGCGAGCCATACGACAAAGCCATCCAGTTCTTCGGCGGTCTCGAACTTTATGTTGGACTTTATCGAACCGTATTTTCTGTGATAGATATATATCGGAACATTTACACCGTCGCAGGATATGTCCTCGACCTCCGTGTCTATCATCGCTACCTGTATAGCCCCGTATCCGAGAAAGTCCCTTCTCACATAGTAAAACAGTCTTTCCTTCGAAAGGGGGCTGATCTCCACACCGCTTTCCTCTATGGCCTTCTCTGTCATCTCTCTCAGTATTTTTTCTCTGACCTCTGGTACGTCGTCCTCAACGAGCTCGAACTCGTCGACCAACGTCTTTTTTATCGCCAGAAGGAGTTCTTCCTCATCCTCGGTCAGTTGCGGCTCGATAACCTCGTAAAGATATTCGTTCGATACAGTATCATATTTTATCCTTACATATGAATACGGTTCTTCAACCGGCTGAACCTCTATCTCGTTCACGTGCCTGTCGACGATCTTGGGAATAAGGGTTATCTCCTTCTGCAGTTTTTTGCCCTTCTTCAATTCATCCTCGGGTATCATTATCTTCAGAGGAGCGTTTCCGATTGCGAAAGAGAGTATCTTATCCCTGAAATTTATCTCGGTCTTCTTTTCAGCGGCTTCGACCATTTATCCACCCCCTGCAGCCAGTTTAAGACCGCCGAACATCACTCTCAGTGATATGAATCCTATTATCAGCATTATGAAACTGTGCTTGAGACCCTCCGAAATCTTACCTTTCTGAAGGACCCCCGCCACTATCCCATCTCCGATGGCATGAACCATCACCGAGAGCGTGAATATGAACTCTATTTCCGGTATGTACTTGGTCTCTATCAGGGAACCTGCGCCGGCTCCCATCCCGGAGGTGGCGGCCCCCGCTTCTATGGCCTCTCCTGCCTTCTTCATCTGAGGAAGGAAGGTCGTATCCAGGATTATTATGGTGGCTATGAAGACCATAAATGCGATGTAAATGACCGCCAGATATGTGGTCATCTCTATCCTCTGCTCATCCTCCGCATGCTGGACCTCTTTCACGCTGTGGGCCACCATGGAAAGCACATCAGCCACATTTCCTCCGGCATCCGAAGATTTTATGACGATGGTTGTGACTCTCTCTACGAGAGGTGTGTTTATCCTCTCTGCGAACAGCTTCAATGCCTGGCTTGCCGGCACACCCCACTGAATCTGCGCCGCCATCTTTCTTATCTCCGGTGTGAGCCTGCCGTATCTGCCCGAAGACGCGACGACTATGGCATCTGCCAGAGTCATTCCGAACCTGCCTGCCTCGGCCACGTCTCTGAGGAAGTCCGGGAGTCTCCGCTCTATTTCGTGTATGGTCTTGTCTATTTTAGCCTGGTAGAAACCGTAAGGACCCATCAGAACCATGCCGGCAAATATGAAGTAATCGAATGCCTCTAAAGGAACGTTTATCGAACCCACATGGTCGAGTATCCCTATGAAAATAAGGAGCATGGCTATCGCTACCGATGCGCCCAGGATGACTTTGACCTTCGATTTTGCTTTTGCCAGATCCAGTTCTTTCGCCATATCATGTCTCCTTTACCATAGAATATATTATGAATATGAACATGGCCTGAGAGCCGGGTATCATAAGACCGTCCACCGCATATAGCATTGGTATCGATGATGCGCCCTGTCCGTTGGTGATGGCCATTATCGCCATTATGACTATCAGGAAAAGCGGGAATGCCACAACGACAGTCACAAATGACTCTGCCATCATACCCAGGGTTTCCATCTTCTGCCTGTTCTCCAGCTGATTTGCTTTCTCATATTCTTCCAGTTTCACTATGAAATACGGTTTCAGCTGTCCTCCGGAGGTGGATGTGGTGACCACGCCCTGAAGGAACTCCTGCCACTTCATGGAGGGGCTTCTTTTCGAGCCTTCCTTTATTGCCGTCAGGATGTCTATACCGAGAAGTTCGGTATCCCTTGTTATCCATTCGGCCTCCTTCTGGATTTCGCCGTAAATGGGCTGTTTTGCCAGTTCCTTGAATATGACATCCACATTCACATCTGCCGAGGCGAGTGATGCGACGAATGACATTGCCGAGGCCAGTTTTTTATCTATGTTCCTGCCTCGGGCCTTGGCCTTCGACTTTGGCATGTGGAGAAGTATCTTTTTCATCAGGAAGGCGAAAAGAAGCATGAAGATGCCTATCATATAGCCGAGAAATCCGAGAAACTGCGAGAGAAACAGGAAAGAAAACAAAGCTATCCCTATAAAGGCAACCTTCGCTATCAGGTCGGTCATGAGAACATATGCCAGATATTCCTCGGGTCTTAGCCTCATCCTCGCCTTTAAGAGATATTCTTCGAGTTCTGGATATTTGTCCAGCTCCTTTTCTGCCTTTTTTCCCATTATTCTGACACAGGTTTGCTGATACGGAGTCAATTTTATCTGGCTTGGGACCACTTCCTGGGGAAGATATACTATGTGCGGGCCGTAGCCCTCTATCACATCCTCTGCCTTAACCCTCTTGGTTTTGAAGAGGCTCCACTTCTTCGAATCCAGGCCTTTGAACGCATCGCTGACTTCAGGACTCATCTTCCATCTCCTCCCTTATCCTTTCTATGGTCTCCTCAGGGTCCTTGTAATAGGCGGTGATAACCTTCGATATTTCTCTGTAGTCGTTCAGGTTCTTTTTCACCAGATATTCTATTATTTCCACCCGTCTATCCAGTTCCTTGGTCATATCCTCATGGGTCATGTTCTTCATTTCCATTATTCCGTCCAGAAGGAAACTGTGACCCTTGTATATAAAGGAATCCGTGGCCTGATTCCATGCGAATACCTGATTCGTTACCAGTTCGTTTGTCTCCGCCTCGAAACCCACTATCTCCACTATCTCTTTTATCCTCCTCACCTGCTGGTCCTTGACCCTGGCGAAAGTCTGTATTACCACGAGATTCAGGGCGGTCAGCAGTATTCTGGGGGTGTTTATCGGAGGATTTTCGAGCCTGTGGACCATGGACTTGACGGAATCCGCATGCATGGTTGTGTATGTGGTGTGTCCCGTCGCCATGGCCTGAAACATCGTATAGGTCTCCTTGCCCCTGACCTCTCCGACTATTATATAGTTCGGCCTCTGCCTGAGTGCGGCTCTGACCAGATCATACATATCTATCTCGCCGGGAGCCTTTCCGTCCGCCCCCCTCTCTCCCACTCCGCTCCTCGTCGCTCCCGGTATCCAGTTCTCATGGGGCAGGTTTATCTCCCTCGTATCTTCCATTGTGACTATCTTTGCTCCCGGAGGTATGAACAGGGTTATGGCGTTGAGGGTCGCCGTTTTGCCACATGCCGTTCCGCCGCAGATTATCAGGGATTTTCCGTTTTCGACCATCATCCAGAGATATGCTATCATCTCAGCGGATGCTGTGTGGAAGTTTATCAAATCCACGGGCGTAAAGGGTTTTTCTTTGAAACGTCTTATCGTGAACGACGAACCCCTGGTCGTGACCTCGCGGGAATATGTTGCCTGGACCCTGTGTCCCTCCTTTGTCGTCCCGTCGAGAATCGGGTTTGCCACGGAGATGTTTTTTCCGCATCTCTGACCGAGAGCGATTATGAAGGAGTCCAGGGTCTCGTCTTCCTCGAACCTTATGTCAGTTTTTATCGACTCGTACTTCTTATGAAATATGAAGAGAGGTATCCCCGTGCCGTCGCAGGATATGTCCTCTATCTCATCGTCCGTCATCAGAATGTCGATAGGGCCGTAGCCGACGAAATCCCTGACCAGATAGTACATTATCCTCTCCTTGCTCACCTCGCTCAGCTTCATCTGTCTGCTGGTTATGAAACTCTCCACACTCTCCACCAGATACTCCTCTTTGTCCCTTCCCTCCAGCTTTTCCCACTCATAATCCAGCGTTCTTTTCAGGGAGTCCTTTATGAGGTTAAGTTTATCCTCCTCTTCCTCTGTTAGCTTCGGCTCTATGGCCTGGTATATGTACTCGCTGTTCTTGTTGTCGTATATCACCCTCGCATAGCTGAAACCTTCCTTAACCGGTTTTACCTGGAGGACCTCTATATCCGGGTCGGTTATGGGAGGAATCTCAGTATACATCGAACCCTCTGTCTTTTCCGCCTTCTTTTTCTCGGACAGCGGGATCATTATCTTCTTCGGAGCTTTTCTTATAAACGGCTCCATCAGAGTGAGAAGATCGATTCCCTTCTTTTCCTTGGCTTCAGAATTCGTGTTCGCCATCTGAGTTACCACCTCAACTAGTAGAAAGGGGTTATGTAATACTTCCTATTTATAACTGTCGGAGGGCACAGAACAGCGTTTGCGGACAGGGAACCCGCATCTATCGGCCATAATCCACCGAAATCTTTAATAACGGCCCCTCAATCGGGGAGCGCTCCTTTGGTGATTCAAATGGAAAAGAACGACATAATTTACATGGACTACGAGGTCTGGATAAAAGACGACGACAGACTGTATGAGACAACGAAAGAAGAGCTCGCAAAAGAGCATGACATATACGATGCTTCGTTCAGCTATGCTCCGCGGGCGATAATCCTCGGAAAGGGCCAGACCTTCCCATCACTGGAAGATTCGTTAATGAAAGCGGAGATAGATAAGGAATATGAGGTGGAGATACTGCCGGAGGAGGCTTTCGGCAAGAGAGATGCGGAACTTGTAAAACTCCTACCGATATCCAGAATAATAAGGCTTGGCATAACTCCGGATGTGGGAAAATAGGTGGAGATAGACGGAAAGAAAGGTACGATTACATTTGTCACCGCATCCAGAGTAAGGATAGATTTCAACCACCCGCTGGCCGGAAAAACGCTGCTCTACAGGTACAGAGTGGCCAAAAAGGCAGAAAAACCCGAAGAAAAGATCGTGGGAATAATAGATGCCTATTACGGAAAGGGGGAGGATTTCGACATAGATATCGGCGAAGCGATACAGCTCAAACTGCCGGACATCTGCAAGTATGACC
>JAJRVK010000141.1 GCA_024277315.1 archaeon
CATAGACACCGTGAGTGAGTATGGTGGCCTCGAAAAGATAAAGAGATATGTGAAAGAGCAGGGAGGAAGTTTAACTCAATTGCAACTATCAGCCTTCCGGTGAGGATACCCCGCAGCTTGCTGCGGTTGGGAGCTTCATTTTTACTTATAAAATATATATCTCTAAAAATTGCCGAGGGTATGGTATTCTCAGGATTCGGTTCATAACTTCCTGTGATTAGCTCTGGAGAATTCTCGACAGGATCATGAATATCTGCGATCTTCGAAGCGGAGAAATTGAGATAGGTTTCATTCGAGGGCTTAATTGTGGATAGAAAGACTATATCTTCGGCGTTCCTTTTCATGAACTTTTCAATCTTTTCCATCGTGGCATTCAGACGGGACATGACATCTTCTGTTATCGCCTTCATTATCTTATTTTCCATCGTTTGAACGGAATAATTGTTCATCCTGCCAATACTGTTATTCGTAGCCTCATACAGGTCCTGAATGCTCTCATTTGCTATATTTTTGGTGTTATCTATCGAGTAGAGACCCACCGCAAACAGAACGAGATTGCTTATTATGGCCACTCCGAGAAAAGCGGCAGTCATCTTCACAACGATGCTGTGCCTCATCTTTCTCTGTTTTTTCATACAATCACCATATACTCCTTCCGCTTTATCAAATATATACATTTCGAGGCAGTATCCTCTTTTGGACATGTATGAGGATATATATGTACAAATTCTTAAACCATAGATACCCTCAGACTGTAAAATCAGGAGATACCGGAGGCATCATCTATTTTTCCAGCTTCTTCTCGACGGCCAAGAGTCTCTTTGAGAGCGCGACCTCTCCCCTTGTTTTCTCTATCAGCGCCCTAGCCATGTCCTGTTTCTGCCTTATATTGACTATTGCCGACGGGTAGTCCAGTCTCATGAGCTGCTCCTGTATATCTTCCATCTGCGAGAGTCTCAGCTCCGCAGTGTTTATATCTCCATCTTTCAGGTGGTCGAGGACCGACCTTCTGAGCTCACCCACAACATCAGCCAGTCCCATCGCATAGGAGCCGGCATCCACTTTCAGCTCTCTGCTGTCCGGAATCTCATGGTCTTTGAATATGGTGTAGAGTATCATGGCTTCCGTGAATTCCTGGGATGCATCGCTGACATATCCGGCATGGATGAGCTCCGGATGCTCTCTCAGCGTGGATATAAGGGCCATGTGGTCCTCTCTTATCCTTCTCAGAAGTTCTATGGGGTCCTGAGCCCTGTGCATCATTGCTATGGCCTCTTTTGACCTGCGGAGTATGTCCCTGGAGGCTTTGAGTGCTATCTCCCTCACAGCATCCTTTTCATCCAGTTCCCTGACGACATCATCAACGGCTTCTTTTAGCCCTTTCATCCCTTCACCACCCCGAGAGGCCTGAGCTTAACCACGAGTTTTGCGAGACCCGCGCCGTTAACGGCATTCACCACATCATCTATGTTCTTGTAAGCGTCGGGAGCTTCCTCAAGTATCACATGCCTTGTAGCAGCCCTCAGATATATGCCCTTTCTCTCCATCTCTCCTCTGACTCCGTTCACAGAGAACTGCCTCTTCGCCTGATGTCTGCTCATGACCCTGCCAGCGCCATGACACGAGGAACCGAAGGCCTCTTTCATCGACTTTTCGGTGCCGACGAGGATATATGATGCTGTTCCCATGTCTCCCGGTATCAGGACTGGCTGGCCCACATCCCTGTAAGCCCCAGGAACCTCGGGCCTGCCTGCTGCGAATGCCCTCGTGGCCCCTTTTCTGTGGACATACACCTTTCTTCTCCTGCCGTCTATATCATGCTCCTCCAGCTTCGCTATGTTGTGGCACACATCGTAGATAAGGTGCATGCCCATATCCTCAGCGTCCATTTTCATGACCTTCTGGAAAGATTCCCTGACCCAGTGCATTATCATCTGCCTGTTCGCCCATGCGAAATTGGCTCCCGCAGCCATGGCCTTGAAGTAATCCTGACCCTCTTTGGAGTTCACGGGAGCACACGCCAATTGCTTGTCTGGAAGCCATATGTTGTACTTTTTAACAGCGCTCTCCATTATCCTGAGATAGTCTGTGGCTATCTGGTGCCCCGCTCCTCTGGAACCGGTGTGTATCATCACGGTTATCTGATTCTTTTCGGTTATTCCGAAGGCCTCTGCTACCTCCGGCTCGTAAATCTCCTCGACTCTCTGGATCTCAAGGAAGTGGTTGCCTGCACCCAGGGTTCCGAGCTGAGGAGCTCCTCTGGATTTCGCTTTATGACTCACCACAGATGCGTCCGCATTCTTCATCCTTCCGTCCTCCTCCATGTGCTCCAGATCCTCACGCCATCCGTAGCCGTTATCAACAGCCCATTCCGCACCCTCCTCAAATACCCTGTTCATCTCACCGCGGTCGAGTCTTATCTTTCCCTCGGAACCCACTCCCGATGGAACATTCCTGAATATCTCATCCACCAGATCCTTGATTCTGGGCTTTATCTCATCATAGGTGAACTTCGTTCCAAGAACCCTGACTCCGCAGTTTATATCGTAGCCCACGCCGCCGGGGGATATCACACCCTCTTCCGCATCGAAGGCGGCCACACCGCCTATGGGAAAACCGTAGCCCCAGTGTATATCAGGCATGGCCATGGCCGGACCGACTAGCCCTGGAAGGACAGAGACATTGGCAAGCTGTTCAGGTGCGTTGTCTTTCTTTATCTGTTCCACCATCCTGTCTGATGCGTATATGTACGCCGGATATCTCATTCTGAGGTCACCTTTAACTCCTGCATAATTTTTCGGAATTTCATACTTAAACGGTGCAATCCTTATCAACGGGCCGTTCCATGTCATAATTGTTACCTATAGACAACAACTTTATATACTCTTCCCAGAAAACCTTAATTGTAATCATTTAGAAAAAAAGGGGTGGGAGGGGAGAACATACTATAACCTAGGATAGACTCGTATATAAAGGTTTTTGTGTCCCGTATGCTCGAACCCATAAATGTGCATCATTATACATGAAATCAGTCCCCAGGATGTTCCCAGTCCACCTTTTCACCGACCATCTCCAGGAATCTCTCCTCTGTTTCTCTGGGACCTCTGGCTATGACAAAATCTCCGGGCCTGAGCACATAGTCGCCGCCTGGCCCGTATATCCACTCTATCCCGGATTTGACCGCCACTATCCAGACACCGAACTCCTTCGGAAGGTCTATCTCTCTCAGCCTTTTCCCAGAAAATCTGGATTTTTCACTGACTATGGCCGAGCTTATTATCGTATCCGAATCCCTCACGCTCTCCTGGAACACAGGGTGCATTTCCATATCCCTGAGGGTTATGTCCGCTATCTCTCTGGCGGAATCAGCTATGACTTCCAGAGCCGCTCCCAGCCTCACATACAGAAGGGCCTTGTCGATATCCCGATCCTCCACGGCATCTTCGATGGCCATCCTCTGAAGCTCCTCGTGCTCTCTGTCCACCTCATCTTCCAGCATATAGACCTCCTTTGCGATGACCCTGTTGTCATAAAGCAGAGAAGAGTAAGCGAGGTCGAGCATGAGTTCGGCCTTTTCTTTAAGGTCCAGGAATTTCTCTTCGATGTCCTTCATCTTCCGACCCCCAGATATTCTTTCAGTTCTTTTATGGCATTCTCATGTCCCGCTATCACGAGCGCGTCACCGTGCCGTATCCTGAAATCATCCTCTGGGCCGTATATCCACCTTTTTCCCCTCTTAACCGCAAGCACTCTCAGGCCTGCGGAAGTCTCTTCATAAAGGACCTCCAGCGTTCTGGGCCGGCCGTCTTTCGGGATTCTCACGAAAGCGATCGTCTCGTCCCCTTCTTTAAGAAGGCTGGACAGGAACGGCCTTTTTTTCAGGGGTATTTTCAGAAGGGAGACGATGTCCCCGGCTGCGTTGGATATATGCTCTGTCGCATTAGCAACCTGGAGCACGGCAGCCAGTTTCTCGGCGTCTTCCGGACCTCTGGCGGCAAGCATAACGGTCATCTGGAGCTGGTACTTCAGTTCGTCCATCTGGACTTCGAGAAGGCGCACTTCTTCGGCAATCTCCCTGCTGTTGAAGAGCAGGGCCGCATATGCGAGGTCGACTATCAGTTCCGAAGTGTCCTTCATCTCCGTGAGTATTTCCCGAACGGTTTTCGGCTCGTATTCCACTTCCTCGAATTCCTTCTTTTTCCACAATTTCATAGACCCACCATCTTTACCGCTATCAGGATGGATATTATTCCCATAAAATCTCCAAGGGTGCTGACCACCGGTATCGTGAAATCATCGGGGCTCCTTCCCTTTTTGAAGGACCATATGGTCGCCATCACCGCTGCTGGAAGGACGGTCGAAATCATCGTAACCGCGGAGATCGCCACTATTCCGATCCATTTTACTGGCTCCATCGACACTCTCACGCCCATCATCGGAAGTATTGCATATAAGCTTATCGCAGATATGAATATTGCAAGAATCCCTATGAGAACGGATGTTTCCATGTCCTCCCTGATTTTCGGATCGGAAAGGGCCGGCCTTACGGTTCCCAGATGAAGAGATGATGAAAGTCTTGCACCCATTACCGAACCTATGTTGCCTCCTATGGCATTTATGACCGGAACAAAGGAGAGTATGGCAGGGAAGACGGAGAAAAGAGCCTCCATACTGTTCAAAACCCCTCCGCCAAGCACCTCTATGAACATCATAGCCGCCAGAAGGCCGCAATTCTCCCTCACGATGCCCTTCCAGTCACCGTACATCACAGCACCACGCCCCAGAGCCATATGAAGAAAGCCATTATAGCGACGCTCATAAGGTCACCGACAGTGGATATTATCGGGACGACCACATTGTCAGGGTCGATCTTTCTTCTGAACGATATGGATACTGAGAGGATGGAGAGCGTCGAAAGGAGGAGAGATGAAAGCAGAGCGGTCATGGAGACAACGAATATTATTCCGACGAAATCCACATCGTGCCCGGTACCGTACAGGATGAGCGAAGCGAATATACCGGCGAGTACCGAGAAGGCCACGCTCATGAATACAACGGCTTTGACCCCTTCTTTTGCGGTCTTAAAAGGTTTCTCCGGGTCGAAGATGCCCAGATGTGCCATGCTGCCGAGTCTCGATGCGAAGGACCCGCTAACATTGCCTCTCAGGCTTATCAGGGCCGGAACAACGGCCAGAAGACCGGGTATAGCCTTCAACCCCGCTCCGGATAGAACATAGCCGGTGAAAACCTCTATAGTTCCAAGAAAAGTGAGGACAGGGAGTGCTTCTCTGATGAATTTTCTCCTATCCACGCTTCCCCCTCCTCTCGGGAACATATTTTCTTACCAGCATCCAAAGTATTCCGGATACCACCACCAGGACTATGAGGGGGACGAGAGGGTCGATGTCTATTAAGAATCCTATGGTCACGCTTACGGTGTATTCTCCAGGTTTGGAGACGAGCGCTCTGAAAGCGGAGCGCCCGTCCAGTGTGGTGTAGAACATCGGAACCGCCGGACGGGAGCTGATGCCCATTATTTTCATCCCTTCAGGAACAGCTACTGTATAGTTGCATTCGAACCCATCGAGACCGGACAGTCTTATGGATATCTTCTGCGAGGCATACCATCTCAGAACGGAACGGGAGGAGAAACTCTCTACCGGTGCGGATATCTCTGCAAGAATATTGAAACGGACGAAACCCTCACCATAGACCATCTCGTGAGATATATTGTGCGCTCCGGGAAACCACCTGACAATCCTCTCCTCAAGTTCATTTATAACGGAATTTTCGCCGTTTTTAACATCCTCCTCGCTGAGATACGAATGTTCGACGGAATAGTCAACGAGTGCGATGCTGGCCCTTTTTATCCAGACGTTATCGGGCATTTTTGTTCTGAGCTCTGACGGTATATTTATCCAGTATAGAGTGGCATCTATGGACAGATTCATAAAGACATTCTGGTACATTCCCGAGGTATCCAGCCGATATATGTCCATCAGAATCTCAGCACGGTTGATATCCATCTCTTTCGCTTTTTTCACCGTGAATACATCCGCACTTCCTTTCCATTCATATGCACTCTCTCCGTTTATCACACAGCCGGGCGGCGGGTAGATCAAGAGTTCAATATTCTCTCTCGGCTCAGCGCTTATGTTGATTACGGCGCCCGAATCCATTAGCAGGTCCAGAAATTCCTCTTCCCATTCATCGCTGATATTCAGCACGCCCTTCCCCGTCATGGAGAGATAAAGAGGGCCTCCGGAGAGGTTCAGGCCGTATATGCCCACCGATATCCGGGAATTCGCCCGGGCCCGGATGCTCCAGAGCGTACTGTTAAACATCTTCTGCCCCGTCTTTGAAATAGAATCAGCGAGCGTTTTCCAGTCATCTCCCCCGGAAGCGTAGATTCCCCTGATATAGTCGGCGCTGAGATTCCGACCGTCGGCGCTGAGAGATTCCGCCGTTGCGTTCAGCTCAACCGCCATGGAAACAACAGAGTCAAAATCAATGCTTCCCGAGATGAAGACGGATTCCGGTGACTCCCACGCGGTCGTTACCCCAAGCAGAGGTATAACGAGCAGAAAGACCAGGAGAACCACCAGATGCTTCATGGGATGTGATAAGAATAGGAGATATATAAAGAATGGGAAAATCCGTTGCTTATAGGAGCGCTTCTTCGGCTGAAATAGAAAGATGGGGCGAATTCCGGGGATTCTGTTTACTCCGTTTTTTCTTTTTCAGATGCCTTCTTGTCCTCTTTCTTTTTCCTGGAGCCCTTTTTTCCGCCTTTCTTTCCTTTTTCCTCACCAGGCTCTTCCTTTTCTTTCCCTTCTTTCTCATCCTTTTTCTTGCCCCTGTATTCCTCTACGAAAACGATCTTTCCAGGCTCCATTATCTCCCTGAGGTCAGATATGATGAGGTATTTCATCTCATGCCATCTGTGGTCATACTTGCAGATGTCCGGCAGTTTGAGCTGTATCGCTTCGCCGATATCTATGTCGAAATCCTCCCCCTTTCCGTAATAGGCATCTATTATTCCCACGATCTTTTCTTCGGGTTTTTCTGCCTTTTTGACCACTCTGTACCTGTAGAGCAGCGTTTTTCCGGCCAGCGGGTGGTTGAAATCTATTCTTACTCTGGATGCGGTGACAAATGTAATCGTACCTTTCTTTCCGTCTATCTCCACCTCTTTTCCCACATCCGGAGTTATGCCAAGCCTTATTATTCTGGATATCGGTAGGAGTTTTACAAGTTCCGCATCTCTCTTGCCGAAAGCCTCCTCCGGCAGTATCTCCACCTCATATTCCTTATCTA
>JAJRVK010000142.1 GCA_024277315.1 archaeon
ATCCCTTGAATCTGAGCAATCTCTGTGATTTTCCTTCCTTTCTCGATTTCTCTAAGAATCCACCGGATTTTCTTCTGATTCAGCTTCCGCATCTCCGGCAAAGAAAAAGATGTTAAAGTATTTTGGGATACTACAACTGGTTCCGCTATGCGAAATCTATTTATAGCGGCCCCTCATTCCTCCATTCACAAACATGTTAAAAAAGCAAGGAGGAAAAACATGCACGAAATAGCTTCGAATAAAGGATTTAAAAAAGCTCTGATGGCGTTTGCTCTGGTGGCCCTCATGGTAATCGGGCCTCTGGGAGCCATACAGCAGGGGAGCGCCTCCGTAGCTGTGGAAACAAGAGCGGATGAACCACTTCTACTGAGAGTTGCCATGCAGGACGATATAAAGACGCTCAACCCTCTGTCTGCAGGAGATGTCTGGACGTGGAATGTCATAGGATGGGTTTTCGACGGACTCGTCTGGAGAAATGCCTCCAACAACGACCATATAGAACCCTGGGCCGCAGAATGGTTCCACCACGGTGACCCGGCAACATGGTCCAGCGACCCCTATCCGGACAACGATGCGAATGATGATTACAGGAACTGGACCGTCAAGCTCAGGGATGACCTGCTATGGCACGACTATGCGAGCCAGACTGGCGATAACCAGTATGTGAGAGCGCACGATGTCATATTTTCACTGAGGCTTGTGGCCGATGTGGCGAGATATGCGGGGAGTGTCGAATGCCTTGTGGCAAGAAACGATGACGGTTCGATGATGTACGGAAAGGATCTGCCTGCAAACGGCACAATCCAGCTGATAACATACGACGGAGAAAACGTTATAAAACTGCCCTACTGGATAGACCTTTCCAGCCAGGCCAAGTATCCTGACCTGCCCGTAGTCTATGTTACGGCCGAGAGCGATGACCTGACACTGCATTATTTCCTGACACACGATTATGCAGACTTCACCCTCGACACACTCGGAGCCCTTATATTCCCCGAGAGAATCTGGAGCAGCCACATAGATGAGAAGCTCACGTGGGATGACCCAGAGGCACTGATAAACTTTGGCCCCTTCGAATTCGCGCAGTGGGACCAGACGGCAAGGGTCTCCAGAATAGATACTTTCAGGGATTACTTCCGTGTGGAATATGACCTCAAAGGAAGGCCAAAACCATACATAGACGGTGTGCTTTTCAAGGTTTATGGGACCACGGACGCTGCAGTCATGGCCCTGACCTCCGATGAGGTGGATTATATCGCATGGGCGATAGACCCCGGATTTATAGATACAATTGTAAAGGACCCCGATCTGACACTTGTCAGGAACTCCGACCTCGGATTCTTCTATGTGGCATTCAACATGAGAATTCCCGATTTCGGATATGCAGGATATAAGGAGGAAGGAGGAGACAACCCCACATATACGGGAGATTATACCGATGTCGGCAAGCCGTTCAGGGTTGCAATGGCACACCTCATAGACAAGCAGACCATCGTTACAAAGTTCCTCCAGGGATTCGGCAGCATCGGAACATCTGTTGTATCTCCGGTGAATACAATGTGGTACAACCCGAACATCAAGATATATAATTATGACCCCGAAGAGGCGAAGAGAATACTCGATAATGCGGGTTATATAGATACCGACGCAGACGGAATAAGAGAACTGCCCAATCTAGGAGAGAGCGAGATAACCATGCTCACTCCTCCGGCCGATTATGACCCTATCAGGGCACAGTCAGGTCTGATGATTGAGCAGGCTGCCACAGCTGCCGGTCTGAACTTCAGGTCCAAGCCGACGAACTTCGGTGAGATTGTCAATCAGATAAACCAGCACACCTTCCAGATGTACATGCTGGGCTGGTCGATACCCTCGCCGCTTTCTTCGGCAACGGCACCTTGTAGCTTTTTCGGCTCCAAAAACGACGTTCTCAACGGTGGACACAACTATCCCGGCTATCATAACGAGAGCTTCGACCAGCTCTGCGAGGAGATGAACAGAGAACTCGATATAAACAAGAGAATTCAGATATCCAAGAGACTTCAGGAGATAGTAGCCGAGGATGTCCCGTACAGTGTCCTCTATTACAGAGATGTTCTGGAAGCATATAACAAGAAATTCACCGGCTGGGTTCCGAGATACGGTTCCATATTCAACTGGTATTCTCTCAAGGAGATAAGAATTGCACCTCCGACCGATTGGGAACTCTCCATACAGGTATCGGAGAAAGTGGAAGGAGGCACACCTGTCAATCTGGATGCTTATCTCTACAAGAAGAGCACGAACGAACCGATCCCCGGTGTGACCATAACTTTCAGCGTTGACAACGGCAACCTGAGTTCCACCACCGATGTTACGGATTCTGGCGGAAGAGCCAGGGTCACATTCACACCTCCAGTTCCCGAGGCCGGAACGGTCATGCCAATTACAATAACGGCCTCCACTTACGATGAGACTGCCGATGCCGAGGTTAAGAACATAAAGATAATAACAGCGATACCTCCGCCGCCGACGGAGTATGAGATAGACATCGAGTTCCTTAACATACCGAGCACCGGAATCGTGACACTGGACAGCGGTACGCCTTATGCTGTCCAGTTCCAGATTCTCAACAAGAACACCTTCGAGACCTATCTCGAATATGTGAACACCACCGGAAGCGGTGCCACCGTGGAATACAGCTTCTCGCTAGGCACGGGCGCATCATTCGAGAAGTACGGTGTTTCTGGAGACGGTACCTGGACATACACATTCACAGGAACGGCCGACGAGGGACAGAAACTGACATATGTGCTCAAAATAACTGCAACCCTAATAATGGACAACGAAACGGTCAGTGCTACGAGCAAGGATGTCCAGTTCACCGTGATAGGACCGGAACCGGTGACAACGACTCCGACGACCACGGTACCGACCACCATAGTTCCGACAACTACGACCAATACGACAACGACTACGGAAGAAACTCCTCCGGAGAACACACCATCCGTAGGCATAATCCCGATACTGGTGGCGGTAGGAATGTCGGCAGTGGCATACAATCACTACAGGAGGAAAAAGAAGAGCTAAACCTATTATTTTCTCTATTATTTTTGGAGTGTGATGTTTATGAGACTCCGCGAATATCTAATAAAAAGGTCAATTCAGATAGTAATCACCCTTATAGTCATTCTCGTGATGTTATTCCTCATGTTCAGGCTAATGCCAGGCGATCCGGCATCCATGGTTATGAGCC
>JAJRVK010000143.1 GCA_024277315.1 archaeon
CACGGCCCCGGAATCGATGAACCTGTCGCGATGACAATCAACAATTCCACATACTTCTACATCCCTGACAGTCAGGGGAGTATTAGGGCAATGGTAGATAAGGATGGAAATGCTGTAGCAACCTATCAGTATGATGCATGGGGCAATATTGTGAGTTATACCGGAAGTCTGGCCAAGGAAAATGATTACCTTTACACAGGCAGGGAGTATGACTGGGAAACTGGGATTTACTATTACCGTTACAGATACTACAATCCCGAGATAGGCCGATTCATCCAGTCCTCATGGGAACATACCAAAGAGATGAACATGTATGTCTATGTTGGAAATGACCCTGTGAATGGGGTTGATCCGAGTGGGCACCCGGGTTATGTACCGCCGTATCTGCCGGACCATCAAGCAGGGGGCGGCAACATATGCAACTCTGGATGTCTTACAGATGTCCTTCGTTGTCTTAATCCAGTAGCTATGAAATGTTTCTGTGATCACGAATTATGTGATTATAGGGGTCCAATGGGTGCATATAGAGATCTTACTAAAAAAGATGCGCTTGGGTCTAGTGATATAGATCTTGCGACATACATAGTGACATTTACATCTTTTTGTAGCACATCAAGGAATTGCGAGGTGCTTACCACTTACCTCTCTGGAGAAAGTCGACCTTCGACCCGTAGATGGAACCCACCATGGTTCGAACTGGTGATATAAATGATAAGTTCCAAAAAATTTGTAGTGACCATCATAATTGTCACATTTATTTCCCTTCCATATATACCTACAATTATTGCGGGTAGTACTCAGGAATGGGAACCCATAGAGCCAATAGAGATTCATAGAGGAGCAGTGAATGAAAGCACAAAGTGGTATGATTATGGGATTTCTTGGTCCTCAGATGGGAAATATCTTGCATTTAGATGCATGTGTGAACCAAAGCTTACGGTTGTGAATACAGACAATGGCAAGATTGTGTTCTCAAAAAATTATTCTCCCTGTTTTGACTTGGCGGCCTTGGAATTTTCACCGAACGGAAGATATCTGGCTGTCGGCTCATCAAAAACTCTAGAAATCTTCAATACAGATGGCTGGATGCTTGTAAAAAATTATAGTGCCTATGTTTATTCTCTTTCCTGGAGCCCGGACGGAAGATATCTAGTCTACCCAGCAACAATAGGTGGTACCATTAGAATAATAGACACCAGAAACTGGGAGATATCCCATGAATTCGAAAATAACTCGAAAATTGTTTCTTGGTCTAGGGATGGTAAATACATTGCATATGCTTCTTCGGGATATGTGGGGATAATAGATACATCCACATGGAATGAAAGCATATTGTTGAGGCTTCCTTCGATGTTGTCCGTGGTCGAATGTCTCGAATGGTCACCTGATTCCAGATATCTGGTTGCGGGGGAACTTGGAGGTTCTCTCCAAGTCTGGAATACAAGTACATGGCATATCGAAAATGCCGTTGAATTTACCCACGGAATGCCTTTTTCTCTCTCATGGAACCCGAAGAAGCCCATTCTTGCTGTCGGTTTGGATTCTAATATGCTGGCTGAGGATTCGATTCCGAAGCTATATCTCATAGATACAGAAAACTGGAGTATAGGGAGAGAAATGAAACCCATAAACGAAACTGAACTTGCTTCTCTTACCAAAGACCCTAATTGGATGCATTATTATTCAGTTGCATGGTCTCCAGATGGGAATTCTTTAGCTGTTGGTTATAAGGATGTGGTAGTGTACACAACTGAAGAAGGATTTTTTGAGCCTGAAACAGAAACAGCGCCATATAATCTTTTATGGCCATCCATAGGCGTTGTAGTGATAATGGCGGCCGTTGCGCTCCTCTGGTTTGCTAAAAAGAGAGGGAAAAGGAAATTTGAGTTGAAAGAGATTAAACAAAAAGAGGATGAATACGAATGAAATTTGTATCTGCGATAGGAGGACAGGAGAAGATTGTCTCTGATAACCTTCACTTTCCATTTGCCATCCGGGAGAGCGCTGTTGCAATCGGCGATTTCTATATGGCCAACAAGCCCGGTATGACGGCTGAGGATAGGAAAGCCAGACGCAATATCCCCAGAAAGACAAGTATGCCGATGATGAGCGCTCCCAGTATTATCAGGAACAGGACAAGCCTTATCAGTCCGAAAAGGAGCTTCGGAACCAGTATAAGAAGTATCAGCAGGATGAGTATTATCAGCAGGCAGGTCATGAAACCCGATAGACGGGAGAGTATATGAAATTTCCCGAACTTTTTCGGATTTTTCCCTCCTGGGTTTTTCGGGAACCTGCACATATGCCGTGAGTTCTCCGCAAGCTTTATAAGAAAAGCCCCATTGAGGATAAGGGATAACATGTTGCACGCAAAGGTCAAACTCAACATACTGAAGGAAATCGTTGATACCGCCTCGATTCTCGTTCCGGAGGCAAAGTTCAATATAGAGGATAACGGACTCATGACAAAGGCCGTGGATCCCTCGAGAATAGCGATGGTCTCCATAGAAGTTCGAAAAGAGGCTTTCGAGGAGTTCGAAGCCAAAGAGAGCATGCTGGGAATAGACCTCGAAAAACTCAAGGAAACCCTGAAGCTCGGCTCGTCCGAGGATGTGCTGATACTCGACTGGGATAAGGATGCGAACACCCTCGTGCTGAAGGTGGGAAACCTGACCAGAAAGATGCCTCTCATAGATGCGGGCGGCATGCCTGACCCGAAGATGCCCGAACTGGACCTTCCCGCAAAGGTCACCCTGCCCGTGGAGGAGATAAAGAAGGGTGTGGCTGCGGCAAAGAGCATATCGGACAACATATCTCTGAAGATAAGCGAGGATGGTTTTGACCTTTCATCGAAGGCCGAAGGTGCGGACCAGGCGAATCTTCACCTTCCGAAGGATGCCCTTATTGACATCGAGATAAGGGAGAGCGCGAGGAGCACATATCCGCTCGAGCAGTTCTCCAAGATGATAAACGCCATAAAGAGCCCCAATGTTACAATAAGGCTGGGTACTGATTATCCTCTGGACATAATCTTCGAGATGGCGAACGGAATGGGAAACGGAAGATATCTTCTGGCTCCGAGAGTGGAAAACTATTAATCACTTTATTATATTCAATATCTCCTTGAACGCTCTGTTTTCAGCGCTCTCCAGCGCTTCGTATATCACCATTTCGGCGCTCTCCACTAAAACGTCGTTGTCCGAAAGCTTCCTTATTGCAGTCTCATGGTCTCCGGCTTTTCTCGTACCGGTTGCATCCCCGACCACCACCGGAGCATAGCCCATCTCAAGGGCATCGAACGCTGTCTGATTGATGCATATGTGGGTCTCTATCCCGACAAGTATCAGATATCTCGCGGTGCTCTCGATGACAGCATCCCTGAACTCATCCGAGCCGAAACAGCTGAAACTCTTCTTTTCTATGGGTTTAATGCCTTCAAGTTCGTCGATTATTTCCGGAATCGTTCTTCCCAGACCTCTCGGATACTGCTCCGTAAGTATTATGGGTATTTTCATTGCCTTTGCGGCCCTTATGAGCTTCAGCACATTTTCCAATACCTTTTCCTTCCCGTGTATCAGAGGAAACAGCTTCTCCTGAATGTCAATGACCACAAGAACAGCCTCTTCGGCTCTGACTCCTTTCTCGCTGAGCATGGAGGGAAAATGGTAGGGATAGATTAAGGTTGTGTGACTAGCTCCTATATATCTTCTTTCTGTGGCCGACCTTTAAAACCAGAATTTTCAGTTTATTTCTATCAATATCCATTACTATCCTGTAATCTCCTACTCTGAGCTTGTATGCCCGGTCTCCCACGAGCTTGTTCACATAGAGTTCCGGCCTTATTCTGATGCGCTCCAGAACTGCGATTATACGCACCTGGACATCTCTATCCAGTTTTTTAAGCTGTTTGAGAGCTTTGTCGGAAAATATGATCTCGTAGGTCATAGACCCAGCTCTTTCTTTACCTCTGCAAGCGTGTGGTATTTGCCGGCCTTTATATCAGCACGGGCTTCTTCCAGCTCCTTTTTTGTCTCCTCGCTCAGTTCCTGAGTATCCTCTATCAAATCCCAGATTACCTCTTCATAGGTCTCTTTATCGAAGAATTTTCGTTTTACCAGTTCCTTTCGGAGAGCTTCGCTTATCTGAATCGAGGTCGGCATTCATATCACCATAGTGAACTATAGTCTAATATAGTATTTATGGGTTTCGCTGTGCTGTGATTGCGGATAGAGGAGATTGAAATAAGTGAGATCGCTTATAGATAAAATATTTCAGGTTTTACCCTCTGTCTCATATCCAATGGACCTCTACACTGTGCTCTATCTCTTCCAATTGTTGAGTGAACCATTCCCAGCAGGACAAGTCTTTTTCTTCCCTATAACCCCATGGGAATTTGCCCATCTCCATGAATCCAGATTTTTTGTTGCTCTCCATACCATCACCTCAATAGCGCTTCTACATTCAGCGAGATTAGAGCCCAGCCACTTTCCTCTATGGAGGTGTACAAAATCCATCCATTCTCTGAATAATCCCACTCGACTGTGCCCCAGATTATCCCCTCTGTATAATAGCATCCGTGTATATTTTTTGAGCTATAAATTATTGATAAACACAGGCTACTGTTCGAATATATCGTGGAATTCCAGTACCTCGGAATCTTCTCTTCCCATGAATGCTCTGTGTTGTTCAATGGCGGCCCGGAAGAGTTGATTATGCTTGGAAAAGCAGGCTCATGTAAGTAGCACGCATTCCCATCTATCGTGACGTTTCCTTTCCATATATCTTCATTACCCAACCGTAGCTTTCATGAACAACCCTGAAATCGGCATCTCCCTTTGTCACTCTCAGATTATTTACAACCTGTGCAGGACTCCCATCTTCATAGGCAGGTATTGGAACTATGAGCATATAGCTCCTGTCATCGGGGGATGTTATGTTTATCAAATACCCCGTGTTTATTTTGGAACTGTCGCAGGTCTTTTCATCATGGGTATTAAAAATAATGCTGGAAGCGAATATAGCTGCTATGATAAGAGATGCGAGTACTATCAGGATGAGCATTCTTTTTCTGGATGGCATTTTCGTTCTCTCACCAATAAAGAATGAAGGAGCTACTATATACGGTTTTCTAATCTCTAACCTGTTCCTTTATCTTCTCCGCAATCGCTTTTCCGATTCCTTCCACCCTTGTCAGCTGCTCCACCGTTGCCTTTCTCAGGTCAGAAATGCTCCTGTATCCGTGCTTGTGGAGTGCTCTCCCCCTTGTTCTTCCGATGCCCCTGAGGGACATGAGTGCGAGGACGTCCGGCTTCACTCCGTGATGCACCCTCTGTATCAGTATGTCGAGCATGTGAACATCCTCAGGCCTGAAAATCCTGGCAAGCTCCCTTGTCGCCGTGAGGAGCCATTCCGCAAGCTCGACCCTCGAAGCGATGTCTCCCGGCCATATCCCGTATTTCTCGGTCATCCTCTTCTCGGAAACTTCATTTATCCAGTCGTTCAGCACGAGGGCTGTTTTCAGTGCGGATATATATGCCGCGTTGGGCACGTCCCAGACATCAATGGGAGTCTCCATCTCCTCCGCAAGCTCCGCTATGTAGCTCTCCGATGCCTTCGGATAGAGAGGATACATGTCCGGAGTGAGGGAAATGGTGTGCAGATATCCGAACTCGTCTATTTCTCCGTGCTTTTCCAGGGCCTTCCTTATTATCACGGCGCTCATCGGGTCGATGTATGTCTCCGCGGTCCTGATCCCGAAAACTGTCGGAGAGAGATTCTCGCCATGTCTTTCTATGAGGTCATTGTCAAACAGAAACTCTATTGCCCTTTCCACATTCCTCTCCATATCTGAAACGGAGCGCTGAAATCCGAAGAACGTGTCCCCGTAAAACGAATAGAGCTCGTCCTCGTTCGAGATTCCGGAGGTCGCTATAAGGGCCAGAGTGTGCATTCTCAGCGCATTCTCTGAACCAAGCTTCGAGACTATTGGCTCGGATTCGGATTTGAGGTATCTCTCCGTGAGCTCCTCCACATCTCCACCGCTCTTTGCAATTATTATTCCTTCTCCTTCCCTGTCGTACTTCGGTCTTCCTGCCCTTCCGAGCATCTGCTGAACCTCCATCACAGGCAGGGCTCTCCAGCCGAAACCTGAGACATCGTACCTCTTGGTATCCCTTACTATAACGGTTTTCGCAGGGAGGTTTATTCCCGCCGCAAGGGTCGGTGTCGCAACTATTACGGATATCCGTCTCTCTTTGAAGGCATTTTCAACTGTCTTTCTCTGCTCGGATGTGAGGCCGGCGTGGTGGAACGCCACACCTCTTTTAAGGCAGTTCTTCAGTCTTACGGATGTTCTGTCATCTCCGAATTCCACTTCAATCCCGGCATCTGTTCCCAGCCTTTCCACAAGTGTTGCCAGCCTGTCAGCGAGGCTCTCGGTATATCTTCTCGTGGAAACAAAGACGAGCACCTGCCCTCCTTTTTCCAGACTCTCCCTTATTATGCCCTCGAGTCCCGTGTATCCGATGTTCTTCTCTTTCCCATCCTCGAAGAGTATCTTCTTTCCGTAGGCCACACCTTTTCTGAGAAGCACCGGCCTCCATGAGCTCCTGAAATGCCTGGCACCGAGCCATTCTGCGATTTCCTCGGAGTTCTTTATCGTGGCGGAGAGCGCGATTATCTGTGCATCGGGACTCAGTTTTCTGAGCTTCGTCAGGGTCATCTCCAGCGTTGGTCCGCGTTTTTCATCGTTTATCAGGTGCACCTCATCGACTATCACGGCACCGATATCGGACATCCATCCGGTTCTGTGTCTTATGAGTGAGTCAA
>JAJRVK010000144.1 GCA_024277315.1 archaeon
TCATATCGTGCGTCTCTATTTCTTCGAATTTCGTCGTGCAGTGCCATAATTATCAGCGGAGCTTCGGCAATAGATAACCGTCTTGTCATACACATACCTCACCCACCAATAGACACGCAACTATTTATGTCGTTCGGTATAGATGAAGAGATTGGATGTTTAACGGGTTTAAATCCCAAGATACTTCAGTATGCCTTTCGCAGCCTTCTTTCCGTCCGCAACGGCCGCTATTATGTCCTTCTGTGAGTTCACCGCATCTCCGCCTGCGAAGACCCCTTCCACGGAGGTCATTCCGTTGTCATCCACCTTTATGTCATTCCAGTTCATATCCAGTTTTTCCTTTATTTCGGGTGGAAGGAACGAGAAATCTATTATCTGGCCGGTCGCCTCTATGATGGTGTCTGCCTCGACAAAGTATTCCTGGTCCTTTATAGGCACGGGCTTTGCCCTTCCTCCGCCTTCCTGTTCAACCATCTGATTCTTCCAGTACTTCATGCCTTTCAGTCTTCCATTTTCGACAACATACTCGAACGGCGTAACAGTCCAGACGAACTCCACACCTTCCGCAACGGTCTCCTCATATTCTTCCTCCGCGTTGCTCGTCCCTGCGCTCGGCCTGTCCTCGAACCTTCTCCTGTAATAGACCGAGACTTTCTCTGCTCCGAGTCTGAGAGCCGTCCTCGAGGCATCCATTGCGGTGAATCCTCCGCCTATTATTATCACCTTCTTTCCGACATCAACCTTCTCTCCCAAGGCCACTTTCCTGAGAAAATCTATGGCGTGCATTACCCTGTCGGTTTCATCGTGCCCTTTCGTACCCGTCCTTCTCGGATTGTGATTTCCGGCACCTATGAAGACAGCATCATATTTCTCAAGCAGCTCCTCGAAGCTTATGTCCTTTCCAACCTCGACACCGTACTTTATGTCCACGCCCAGAGATTTGATGAAATCGACCTCCATGTTTATCGTTTCCATGGAGAGCCTGTATCTGGGTATTCCGACGGTCATCATACCTCCGGGTATGTCCATCTTCTCATAGATGTCCACTTTAACACCGTTAAGGCCCAGATAATACCCTATCGTAAGGCTTGCCGGACCGGCCCCTATTGCGGCTACCCTTTTTCCCGTATCCGCCTTTTTCTCAATGACCACATCTTCAACATAGTTCGTGTTCTCGCATATGGCTCTTTTGACGTGCCTTATCGCGAGTGCATCACCTCGCTTGCCGAGCACACAGACATCCTCGCATCTGTGCGTACAGACGGTTCCGCATATCAAAGGCAGAGGGAGGTCCTTGAATATGGTGTTTATGCCCTTTTTCAGATTTCCTTCGGCCATGGCTTTCAGATATGCAGGTATGTTCACCCTTGCGGCACAGCCCGGAATGCAGAGACCACAGCCCAGACATCTGTCGGCCTCGGCCATCGCCTCTTCGAGTGTGTACGAAAGGATGTACGGCTCAAAGTCCTTCTTCCTCTCCTCGGGGTCCCTTTGTTTTATGGGGACTCTTTTGAACTTGTCGAGTGTTCCTGGAACAGTCATGATTTCACATCCGTGTTTGGCATTTTTCCCTTGTATTTAAGGGCATCGCCGCCAATAACCGGAAGTGTGAGGTGCATGGAATTTCTTTTGGATGTTAGGGCAAACCAAACCGTTCATTTCTTCATCAGCTTTCCTATGTCGCTCATCATCTCGGTCCTTATCTCCACTATGCTGGGCTTTATGGGCATGTCCGGATGCACGACCCTGTAAGCCACATCGAAGTTGGCCTTCACCACTTCCCAGAGGAAGAAATGTATGTAGCCCATGACATAAACGATTCGCCCGGGAGAGAGATTACCAGTGCCTTTTCACTGAAAAGCGAGTATGTCAGGGCCTCTATTATGACCGAAAAGGCCAGCCCGGCCAGTAGCTCCTGCCGGAATATCGTGGAAATCGGGACTATCCATAGCAAGAAAAGGGCAATCACGGCGTATACGCATCTGCCAGTATTGCGGGACTTCATTCGGTCACCTTCAACTTGACTTGCGGATATTGATACGAAATATAAACAGTTCTACCCAAAAACAAGGTTGAAAACGATTATAGAAATGGAAAATCGCAATTTTTCCAATAATTATTGCCGAATTTCGTCACAAATTATGGGTTATGAAATTGAAAAGTATTATTAACCGTCTTCAATGGGCGACCATGGACGGCGAAAGAGATCTCTCTGGATACCGGGGAAAACAGGAGCGAATACCCGAATTGAATATAGAACCGGAACTCTGTGCGGTTGAATATGTATATCCGGGCAATGTAGAAATCGTCAGATACTCCACCGAGGAACTCACTGCCCTCTGCCCTAAGACGGCTCTGCCCGATTTCTACCATCTTGAAATCGAGTATATCCCCGATAAACTGCTTATAGAGTTGAAGAGCCTGAAACTTTACCTGACGGGCTACAGAAATGTCGGTATATTCTACGAGCACCTGGCAATGAAGATATTTCTGGACATAAAGGAAAAAATAGCGCCGAAATGGCTGAGAGTGACGCTGAAGGCCGCGAAGAGAGGTGGAATAGGAGCGGAGATAGTGGTGGACTCGGATAAGATGGGAGAGTGAGCGTGTCATCCGTAAAGAGGATGGAGGTGGGTACTGATGAGCCTTTTCTCCGCATCTCTCTTTCTCGCGACATATGCCGGATTGTCACACATGGAGAGAACGGTGTTTTTGACCAGCTCGGGGTTCTTTATCCCATGCATTGTGAATGCCAGCCTCCTGCGTCCTGCGTTAACTTCGAAGCGCAGATCTCCATATCCGTATATTCTTCCTATGACCCCCTGGACCACTTTCACAGATACTATCGACGAGTAGGGATACTCTCTTACATATCTCATGAGGAAGTCCTGGATATACACTATTCTTTTTGTAGTTACCATGAAGCGTATTCCGCCTCTGTGGGTGGCAAACCCTGCGATGGAGAGTGTCAGCACCACATCAACGAATAGGAATAGCCAGAGCATCTCCCGGAGGGTTCCTGAAGAGAACAGTGCCCATACCGGAGGGAACAGGACTGCTATGCCTCCGCACATCATGACTATTGACGCCGCACCCAGAGGTCCGCGCTCTCTTTTTGAAAGGTAAGCGTCCAGCCTCCAGAGTATGCTGCTCGTGATGAAAAGTATTATTGCGAGGAGTACAAGAGCTAGTGACGGGATTCCCAGAAATTTCTCCCAGAATTCCACCGGATAGGTTCTGTCGAATATCGATTTTATGTTGGATATCAGAAATGCTGACCACAGGACCGAGAAAAGTATGGACCATGCTTTCTCCAGAGAATGCAGATATCTGTTCGCTTTCAGGGCATTTATGGAGAGTATGTGTACGGTAGAGGCCAGCACCATCGATACGAGGAAAAATAGGCCGGCATTTTCCGAAACGCTTGCCGAAATGTTTACTGAAAAGGCTATGAGATATGCTGCGAGTGCCATTGCCAGAGAGGAAGAGAGATATAATTTTATGAAATAAACGGGGTGGGGTCTGGTGTCCACGATTATGTACTCGCCCGGCTCTATATCCGTTTTGATTTTTTTATTTGTTTTCCTCCTCTTTGCCGGAACTCCGGCGAATTCCCTCAGACGGATCAGGGTCACCAGAGCCGGAAATGAGGAAAATATCCCCATCAGGCCATACCGGATGACGTACCGGTCCATGTCTTCTCCAGATATGCTAACGAATATCCTTATCAGCCCGGCGATCACAGCGCTCAGCATTGCGGCGTATCCCAGCACCTCCCACAGGCTTTTCTTTTCTCCCATGCTCCTCACCCGCTTATTTTATCTTCGAATTTAGGTTTATTAGATTTTCGGAAATCCGTACATAGAGTGAAAAATGCGTTTTAAGGTGTTTGGAGCTCCTGAACGGGAGGATTTGCTTCTAATACGGCCTGAGATGGTATATTCTGCTCGGAGGAGTGCCGTAATATCTTATGCGCTCATTTTCGGTGTTCCCCCTCTTTTTCGATGTTTTCTCCCTTCTCCTCATCTTCTCCCTGGAGGAGAGCGCCATGACCGTGTTCTTTACCAGGACCGGGTTTTTTATCCCGTGGACGGTGAAACCGACCTTTATCCTGTCCCTCCTGACAACGAACTTCAGATCCCCGTAGTTGAACCTCTCTCCGAGCA
>JAJRVK010000145.1 GCA_024277315.1 archaeon
GTTTGTGACTTCAAATGGCCAAATGTTTGTAAAAAATTCCAAGAGATAATGCAAAAAATCACAGCAACTCCTGTAGATACAATAGCAGATGCTAAATCTGAACAACCTACATAAAACAAAAAGATTTCTTCGGATAACGATACCCTTAAAACCATCCTGCATTTAGGGCGAAGCATGACATTACTTGAAGTCAGGATTGAGCTCAAAAAGGGCGTTGCGGATCCCGAAGGTGAGAACACAAAGAAAGCTCTGGAACTTCTCGGTTTCGAGGTGAGAAAGGTGAGGAGCGTGAAGGTCTTTGAGATTGAGGTCGATGAGAGCGATGAAGAGAATGCCCTGGATACTGGAAAAGAGATGTGCAGAAAGCTCCTGGCAAACCCTGTCATTCACAAATACACCGTGGAAGTGAAGAGGGAGTGAGATGGAGAGATATCTGAAAAAGGATGCTCCGTTCGAACTGTACGAGGTCGTTCTCGAAGGCGCAAAAGATAATGAACTGAAATCCATAAGCGATGAGATGGGGCTGGCTCTGTCCGTGGAGGAGATGAAAAAAGTAAGGGATTACTTCGAAAAACTCGGGAGAAATCCGACTGATGCGGAACTGCAGGCCATAGGTCAGGCATGGTCAGAGCACTCCTGCTATAAATCATCCAAAGCGCTCCTCAAGGAGTTCATATTTTCCCTTAAAAATGAGGATTTCATTGCGAACGAAGACGCTGGCCTCATGAGTTTCGATGACGAATATGCCTATGCGGTAGCGATAGAGTCCCACAACCACCCCTCCGCCATAGAGCCTCACGGCGGTGCTGCAACAGGTGTCGGCGGCATACTCAGGGACATAGCGTGCATGGGCGCACAGCCCGTAGTCCTCGTTGACCCGATATTCTTCGGAGAACTCGACACGGATTACGAGAAGATTCCCAGAGGTGTAAAACACCCGAGATATCTCTTCGCCGGTGTTGTGGCGGGGATAAGGGATTACGGCAACAGAATGGGCATACCGACGGTTAACGGCATAACATATTTCTACAGAGGATACACTGGCAACCCGCTCGTCAATGTCGGCTGTGTCGGCATCGTCAGAAAGGACAGGATACTCCACAGCAGGGTGGGTCAGGCAGGAGACATCTTCGTTCTGGCAGGAGGGAGGACCGGCAGGGACGGGATACACGGTGTCACCTTCGCATCCTTAACGTTACACGAGGAATCTGAGGAGGAATCCAGGGGCGCCGTGCAGCTCGGAGACCCTATAACCGAGGAACCCCTTTTCCACGCATGTTTCGAGGCGAATGAGATGGGGCTTGTGGAAGGGATGAAGGACCTGGGTGGAGGAGGGCTTTCAAGCTGTGTCGGTGAGATGGCTCTTGCAGCGGGGCTCGGAGCCGAAGTTGAACTTGACGATGTTCCCTTGAAGGAAGAGGACATGGCCCCGTGGGAGATATGGATATCGGAATCTCAGGAAAGGATGATGCTGGCGGTCAGGCCCGGAAATGTGGATAGAGTTCTGAAGATATTCGAGAAATGGGATGTTCTGGCAAACCCGATAGGAAAGGCTGTCAAAGGAAGTCAGATAAAGGTGAAATACGGGGGCGAAGTTGTAATAGACCTTGACCTCAACTTTTACACCGCAGGTCCGATTTACAGGAGAAAATATACGAAACCCCGGAGAAAGATGGAGGAATTCACACCTCCCGAGCCGGAGAATTACGAGGAAGTCTTCCTGAAGATTCTCTCCCATCCGGATGTCGCTTCGAAGGAATGGGTCATAAGGCAGTACGACCATCAGGTGAGGGGCTCCACGGTTTTAACTCCAATGCAGGGTGTTGTGGGCCATGAGTCGCACGGAGATGCCGCGATAATCAAACCGAGAGAGAATTCGTGGAGTGGTCTTGCGATATCAACCGGAATTGCTCCGAGAATATCCGAGATAGATCCGTACTGGGGAGCATGGAACGCAGTTGACGAGGCATACAGAGCCCTGATCTCCGTTGGTGCAGGACTCCACTCCCTTTCGGATTGCCTGAATTTCGGAAACCCCGAGAATCCGCATCGTTTCTGGGAGTTCAGAGAATCGGTCAGAGCTCTGGGTGAGGCCGGAAAAGCACTGGGCGTCCCGTATGCGTCGGGAAATGTCAGCTTCTACAACGAGAGCCCTGCAGGTGCCATACCTCCTACCCCTACGGTTATGGGCGTCGGGATAGCGGAAGATGTCAGAAAGGCCATTACAAGCGCATTCAGGAGGGAAAACAATCCGATATATATCATCGGACAAACGGGCGCTGAGATGGGGGGAAGCATATACTACGAGCTTTCCGGAGGAAAGAGCGCTGCGGTGCCGAAGGTCAATGTCGAAACTCTTAAGGAAAACGGAGATTCTCTTCTCAGAGCCATGGAAAAGGACATGGTGATGTCGGCTCACGACATTGGCGAGGGCGGAATAGCTGTTGCTCTGGCTGAGATGTGTTTCGGAGGGAAGATAGGTGCGGACATAGATATAGGAAAGATTGGCAGAATGAGAGCCGACATCAAGATATTCTCGGAAAGCCCTTCGAGATGGATTGTCGAGGTTGACAGGAAAAGAGAAGAGGAATTCAGGAGCATAGTAAAAGGCGCCGTCAGGATAGGACGCGTCGGCGGAAAGCACATAGGGATTTCCGACTTCGAGAGGCTGCTGTTCGATGTGAGCATGGAAAGGGCATATTCTGTCTGGAAAGAGGCGATATGGAAGATTATGGGTTAGAATTCAGAAAGGAACTGGAGAGAGCCATCTCTCAGATTCCCGAAGGAATGGTCGCAAGACTGACTGATGTAGCCGATGTGCTGGGAGACAGGAGGGCCGTTAGGGCCATAGCCCAGATGCTGCCTTCCACGGACGGACCTTTCTGGAGGGTGGTGAGAGAGGACATGAGCATACTCAACGACAGGATATCGAAGGAGATCGAAGTGACGGGGGGAAAGGCCAAGGCCCCGATATTCAATGATTTCATGGTGTCGGGGACAGGAATACTGAAAAAGCTCAGTAAGGAGCGGGAAGATATGCGCTCCGCCATAGACCTTAACGATTATGAGTTCGAGACAATCGTGGGCGTGGATATGGCATATTCTGGGAATAGGGCTATTGTAGCTCTCTCATGCTTTGAAATATCCGGTTTCCATCGATGGGACGAGATTTTCGAAACTTCCACGGATTTCCCATACATACCGACTTACCTCTCATACAGAGAAGGTCCGCCGATTCTCAAAGCAATATCGGAATCTTCCCGCGAGATAGAAGCGCTTATGGTGGACGGAAACGGGATACTTCATCCGGAACACCTGGGTTTGGCATCATATATCGGCATAAAAGCGGGAATTCCGAGCATTGGAGTTGCGAAGAACCTTCTGTGCGGGGAGCTTCGATGGCCGGATACTAAAAAGGGAGAGATTGTACTGAATGGTAAGGTGGTGGGATATGCCCTTCGGGGCGGAAAAGCGAAGAATCCGGTATATGTATCGCCGGGAAACATGATATCTCTCGAAAAGGCGAGAGAGATAACCGAAAGTTTCATGGCACACAGGATACCCGAGCCCACCAGGAGAGCGCACGAGGTGGCAAAAAAAGGATTAATGAGAAAGTGATATGGGTGGTATGCGCATCATCGTCTTTGGCGCCGGCGCTCTCGGCAGCCTCCTCGGAGCGCTCCTATCCAGGGAGAACGAGGTCTATATGGTTGGCAGGAGAGAGCATGTCAATGCCGTCGCCGGGGACGGGCTGCGGGTTGAAGGGCATACGGAGGGTACTTTCAAGCCCGGAGTTGGAGAGAAACTGAAAGATTCGCCTTTCTATCCCAACTGGATAATCCTTACTGTCAAGGCGTATCAGACAGAGCAAGCAGGCAAGGAGATAATGGATGTTTTCCGGGATGTACCCGTGCTTTCATTTCAGAACGGCATTGAGAACGAGCTTATACTGAGAGACATGGGTATAGATGCCGTTGGCGGTGTGACATCCCACGGCGTCACCCTTATGGAACCGGGCAGGATAAGGCATGCCGGTGTCGGAAGAACGGCCGTAGGCGAGCTGGACGGCAGGGTCTCCATGAGGGTTAGAGCCCTTGCCTACGTGCTTTCAAACGCGGGTATGCTGACAGAGGTGAGCGGCAACATCTCGGGCGAGATATGGCTGAAAGGTGCCGTAAATTCGGCGATAAACCCGATAACAGCGGTTCTGGGTGTGAGGAACGGCGCTCTCCTCGAGATAGAAGCCCTCAGAGAACTCGGTGATTCTATAGCCCGGGAGTGTGGGAAGATTGCAGAGGCCCATGGGATAAACATGCCTGAGGACCCTGTGAGGGAGTGGAAAACGGTTGCCGAAATGACCGACGAAAACCTGTCGAGCGCTCTCCAGGACATACTGAAGGGCAAAAGGACCGAAATAAAGGAGATAAACGGTGCGTTCGTCAGAAAAGCGGAGGAGAAAGGCTGGGATGCTCCATATAACAGGGCTATGGTGAGAATGGTCGAGGCAAAGGAGAGATATCTCGGAAAAACCCGGTATGTGAGATAGGTCTGTCTGTTTATGAGAACAATGCTGTTGCTATCGCCTATGCGCTTTCGGCATCTAGACCAAAACTAATTTTAAGGCGAGCCTATAAACCTGCGGTGATATTGTGGACACTCTTCCTGTGATTGCGGGAATAATGACGGCGGCGAGCGCTCTTCTGCTCGTGTTTTCTTTCATAGCCTACAGAAGGACAGGCATGAAAAGAATACTCCTAGTATCTTTAATATCCGGGACACTCCTTGTAAAGGGACTGCTCCTCTTCGCTGACATGGCAGACGTGCAGAAATTCACATATGAGGTCTGGGCGGGATTGGACCTTATAACAGTCATGTTTCTATTGTTAATGCTGTTCGGAAAGGCATGATATGGAAGATAAGATACTTCAGCTCGAGGCCAGAAGGCGTGTTTTCGAAACGGTCAGGGACTTCCCTGGCATACACATGAGAGAACTCCAGAGAAAGACGGGGCTGGCTCTCGGTACTCTGAGGTATCAGATAAGGTTCCTCGAAAAGCACGGACTGATAATGGAGAAAAAGGAGGGGAGGCTCGTCACCTACTATCCGGCTACCGGGGCGGTGGTGGATGCCAGAGATAAGAAATACCTCACCGTATTGAGGCAGGAACTCCCAAGGCTTATAGTCCTTCATCTAATGATGCACCCTCATTCCGCACACAGGGATATGAAAGGGCATTTCAATGTCTCGCCTTCCACCCTTTCTTACCATCTGAAAAGGCTGATGGACGCGGAGATAATAGGAAAAGATGCCGAGGGAAGATACTATGTTCTTGACGAGGAGCGGGTCGCAAAAGTCCTCATAACATACAGGCAGAGCTTCGTGGATGCGATGGTGGATGCCTTTGTGAGGTTCTGGGAAGGGAGAAAACAAACGATTTAAAGCGAAAGTCTCATATGAAATTCGGATGGATGAATTTTTTGAGAACGGTAATTTACTAATCGTAATTTGCTAACTGTACTTTTCAAAATCGATGCCCTCTTCATCCTTGCCCTTAACAGGAAGTTCAGAAGAAAGGGAAGGGTTCATTAAATTATTTAGAAAAGTTTTCACTTCCCTAGGATTCCTCTTACAGTCTCCCTTACTGCCTCCGCACTTGTCATCTTCGGTTCCCAGCCCTCGGATTTGAGCTTGGATATATCGAGATGCATCAGTTTCACATCTCCTTTCCATCCTCTTCCGCCGTCAACACCCCCCGTCCATCTGTATGTAGGTTTCAGCCCCATCTCTTCAGAGACTATGTCCGCTATCGTCCTGACATCTATCAGGTCCTCGCTGCCTATGTTGTACACGGAAACCCTGTCCGTCGAGACATGGACTCCGTGGATTATTCCCTCGATAGTGTCGTCTATATGTACATAGGACTTTCTGGTGCCTGGTTCCGCGCCTAAAATCTCAAGTTCATCCGGGTTCTTTTTCAGTTTCTCGATGAAATCATGGATGACGCCGTGGGTGCTTCTCGGGCCAACGACATTTGCGAATCGATAGAGAACCGCCCTCATGTCGAAGGTATGTGCATAGGCGGAGATCATGGCTTCGGCCGCGAGCTTTGAGCCCCCGTAGAGTGAAATGGGCACCAGCGGGCCGTAGTTTTCCGGAGTCGGAACCTGTTCGGCCTCGCCATACACCGTAGATGTGGATGTGAATGCAATTGCGGGAACTCCCATCGCTCTCATCGCTTCGAGGACGACATAGGTTGCCAGTACGTTCTGCTCAAGATGCACGGAGCTGTTCGATTCCCCGACCCTCACATCCGGGTTTGCCGCAAGGTGGAATACGATGCTCACTCCGTCCATATATTCTTCCAGACCCTCGTCCTCGAGAAGGTCGTACTTTACGAGCCTGAACTTCTTCTTACGCTTTGCGCTCTTCAAAAACTCCTCTTTGCCGGAGGAAAGATTGTCTATTCCGATGACCTCACACTTCATGGCAAGTAGTCTGTCAACAAGATAGCTTCCCATGAAACCGGCAGCACCGGTGACCATGATCTTTTTACCTTCGATTATCATGCATTGCACCTCTTATGTGGTCTGTTATGTACTTCCTGTTGGATATGAACCAGAATATCAGGAGTATTAAAAGTATTATTCCTATCAAAAGAGCAGCGAGTTTGAATGTGGAGCCTCCAGTCGCCTCTATGAGGGCATCTGCGGCATAGTACGATATGATACCTATTGTGAAGCAGCCCGCTATGGCACCTATCGATATCGCAAGAACGGTCCTCTTCCAGTCCAGTCCGGCCAGCCTTCCCAGAATGGTGGCGGCCACACCACCGCTGCCCTGAAACGGGACCATGACAAATGCCACTATCCCCCAGAAAAGCAGCCTCCCGCTCCATTTTGAGCGCTCCATCCTCTTTCTTCCGGCATCCTCCATCTTCTTCATCCATTTTCCAAGTATCGGTATTTTAAGTGCGAGATCGAAGTTCCATGCCAGGAATAGAGCGACGACTATGTCTATGAACGCAACCGAGAAAGGCACAACCACCATATTCAGGAACAAATCCGGATATCCGTGGCTTTTCAGCCATGTAACGGATAGAGGAATCACAGATTCCTTCCCCAGCGGCGGAAAGAAGTATGCGGTCATAGCTCCCAGTATGGTACCGGAAACATCCAGGGAATAGGATGCCCACAGCAGAAATATATAGAGCCCTCCGAGAAGAGGCGGCAGAAAGAAAAATACGGCTCGCCTGAATAGCGGTCTGTTACGGAAGTAGTCGCCTATTCTGTTCGCAAGCTCCATATTTGACACGACCTTCAATGGAGCAGGTAATTTAAAGTTTTCATAGAAAAATTGAGAATGGGTTTAGGCCTTCTTTTCGGTCTTGTTTATGGCCTCCAGTTCCTTTCTCTCGGCTTCATCCACCCTTCTTTCCTCTTCTTCGAGCCTTCTCAGCTCCTCCTTTATCTTTTTCTCGTCCGGTATCTCGCCGAGCACCTCGTCCATTTTCCCGACTATTCTCTCTAACTGTTCCACCGTGTTCGTCGGCCTATCCGGGACTTTCGTGGATGCGCCCAGATATTCTGCGGCACCTTCAACGAGCTTCGATATCTCGAAGGGGAATATTATCTTGGTGGATTTTCCGTTGGCCATGGCTTTCAGGGCATCGAGAGACAGAACGGTAAGTGCTTTGTGGTCCATCGGGGCCGCTCCCAGGCTGAGTATCCTGAGCTTCTGCGCATCTCCCTGAGCTCGCAGTATGGTTGCAGTCTTGTTACCTTCCGCTTCGAGTATCTTGGCCTGTTTGTACCCTTCGGCCTTCAGTATCGCGGAGCGCTTCTCTCCCTCGGCTTCGAGAATGGCGGACCTTCTCTTACCGTCGGCCCTGAGAATGGCCGCCCTCCTCTCCCTTTCCGCCGATGTCTGCTCTTCCATGGCTTTCTTGACCGAACCGACCGGATCGACCTCCTTTATCTCCACGCTGTCAACCTTTACTCCCCAGGGGTCCGTGGCCTTGTCCAGTTCGTTCCTGAGCTTCGTATTTATAAGGTGTCTGTTGGAAAGTATCTCATCGAGCTCCATGTCACCTATGACCGCTCTCAGATATGTTTGAGCGAGGAGAACCGTAGCTACCTTGTAGTTCTGAACCTCAAAGACGGCTTTCTTCGGATCCACGACCTTTATGTATATCACAGCATCCACATTTGTCGGGGAGTTGTCCTTTGTGATGACCTCCTGTCTGGGAACGTCCAGGGTCTGCACTCTCTCGTCAACTATTATTATCTGCCTGAAGACCGGAGATACGAAGTTGAGTCCGGGTTTCAGAACCCTCTTGAAGGTCCCCATGAAGATGTATATCCCCTCTTCGTACGGCTTGATTATCACTATCGCCCTCGACAGAATAGCCACCACGAATATGAAGAGTATTATCCCGCCGATCAATATCCATTCTATCATTCTTTCACCTCTTTTCCGGATTCTGAGAAGTTTCTCACCTCTTTGACAACCACATGGACTCCTTCACTGGATAAGACCTCTACCGGAGTTCCCGGCGCTATCTCGTGATCCGACGTAGCGCTCCACATCGTGTTCTCTATCTCCACCTTGCCCTCTATGCTGTGCGGTATCACCTTCTTTTTCACTATTCCCTTCTTACCTACGAGGCTGGAGGATACCATCGTCTGCGGATTCTGATTTCCACCTATTTTCTTGTACATGTAGAGCACGGATATGGCGGTTCCGACGGAGACCGCTATGGCTATGAGCACTGAGATGGGGCTGTAAAGAGCGCTCGGAAATATCAGTCCTATTGCACCCATGACCCCGAGAAAGGTGCCCAGCACCGATATGAAGAATCCGGGCACGACGGGTTCCAGAGCTATCAGAATTCCGCCGAGTATCAGCAGTCCTATGCTTATGCTGTAGGTGTCCATGGCTTCACCGTTCCGACATTAGATTAAGAGTATATATAATTTTCTAATGCCCAATAGAATGGTGGGAATAAAAGGTCAGTAGGTTTTTGCAAGATAAACATATTTCACGGCATTTTTGCCGCATATCGGGCATTCCCCCTCAGCCTTTTCCTCAGGTTCCGAGGTGCCTAAAACGCTCATGCCCGTTATCTCTTCCATCCTAATTCCGCACGCTTCCTCACCGCACCATTTCACCTGGAGTATGTCCGGAGCGCTATACATATCGAGGTCCGAGAGCTCGTCGGCTTCCACGATGCGGCCCTGCATCTTTCTCTCCGCCCTTTCATAAAGATTTCTTTCGATATCAGCGAGAAGGGATACGACCTCTTCGTTCAGATTCTCTATTTTTACGCTCTTCTTCTTCATTTCGTCCCTTCTGAAGAGAACGACTTCCCCTTTTTCGATGTCTCTGAGACCCATCTCCAATCTCACTGGAACCCCTCTGATTTCCCAGTAATAGTACTTGTTTCCCGGCCTCAGATCTCTGTCGTCGATATGCACTCTGAATCCCGCACTCTTCAATTTTTCGCCGACTTTCCCGCATTCCTCATACACCTTTTCCTGATGTCCTTTCTTGGGTATCGGAACGATTACCACCTGATAGGGCGCTATGGCGGGCGGAAGAATCAGACCGTGTTTGTCCCCGTGAATCCCTATTATGGCACCAAGCAACCTCTCGCTCATGCCGAATGTGGTCTGATGAACATAATGATGCTCCCCTCTTTCATCCTCGTACTTTATCTCGTAGGGTATGGCGAAGTTGTTCCTGTATTGGTGTATGGAGCCTATCTGCAGTATCTTTCCCTCCATAAAAGTGTCGATGCCCAGACTGTAGTATGCGCCCGCAAACTTATCCCAGTCTGGTCTCCGGTGTATCATGTACGGAAGGCATAGATTCTTCATCAGCCTACCCAGTATATCCAGATCCTCCTTTATCTGTGCTTCCGCATCCTCGAAATCCCTGTGTGCCGTATGCGATTCGAAGAAGTGTATTTCTCTGACCCTGATGAATGCCCTTGTCTGCTTTGTCTCATAGCGGAACGTGCTGACTATCTGGTATATCTTCATGGGCAAGTCGGAGTGCGAACGTATCCATAAGGAGAACATAGGGTACATGGCGGTTTCGCTGGTCGGTCTGAGAAGAAGTGGAACATCCAGCTCGTTCTCTCCCGCATGGGTTACCCAGTACACATCCTTTCCGAATCCTTTTATGTGCTCCGCCTCCTTGGCGAACTCCGTCTCCGGTATTAAAGTGGGAAAATTAACCTCATCGTGGCCTGTTGAGTCGAACTCCCTCCTTATCAGGGAGTCTATGGCCTGCATTATCTTCCATCCGTAAGGAGTCCACACGTTCATGCCCTTTATCGGATATCTCTTATCTGTCAGGCCAGCCTTCTCTACGATCTCGTTGTACCAGTCATTGAAGTTTTCCCTTGGCGGGAGTTCATCGAGGCGCATGGAAACCCCAGAAATAATGGGGTTAAAAAGATTTGGCATACTATACCAGACTCTCTGGACACCTATTCCTTCTTGAGCACGTTCTGCATTTTCCCGGCCTTCTGTGATTTCTGTGGGCTTCACCTCTATCAAGGTCTCTGAGAAGTTCGTCCCTCTTCTTCAGCACGATGTTCCTAAGTTCCTCGCTGTACTCGATCTCAAAGCTCTTTTCCGGGTATTTTATTATCCCGTACGGCGGAGACTTTCCCTTTATGTCCTCAATGATCATACAGTAGGTTCCCACCTGTACGATGTGTGAAAACAGAGGGCCTCTCGGGGTCCTGCCGGTCTTCAGTTCCACGGGTATCCAGTATCCATCCTTTCTGATTATGTGGTCCGGCCTTCCGCTGAGACCGTATCTCTCGGATACCAGACGTTCCGATTTTCCGTCGTCAAGGTCGAAATAGACGATTTCTCCCTCCGGAACATTGATTTTTTTCCGGACCTTCTTTGCCTCGGTTTCGAGCACCGCAGTCCTTCGAAGGAACGCCGTCGCACCCATCAGCCATAAAAGTGCCAGGGACTGGACTATCCTGCTCATGTCCATATCCTGCGGGAACAGGAATCCGACCGCATAAAGCGTGATGAGTATCGATGCTACGGAAGTCAAAAGTATCAGCCTTTCCTGGAGGCGGGTCTCGCCTTTTTTCTTCTTTTTCTCCACTTCTCTCAGGAAATAGAGTGAGAATATGAGCCATAAAAGTGCCTCGGAAAGCAGAATTCTCGATATATCCTCATTGGTCGGAAGGGGCCATATTATGAGTCCCAGAAAAGACAGAGCGGTGGCAATGAAAGAAAACCAGAAAATGAACCTTTCCAGGCTCCTGGACTCTTTTTCTTTGATGGCTATGTCTTCGATGCTCTTCTCTATTTCCCCGTGTCTTTTCATTCCCTCCAGCTCTTCCGGAGAGTGCTCGAATTCTTCCCTGCTCAGCCACCAGCTCAGTGGACAATAGGCGTATTTTTCAAGTTCGCCTGCGGACACCATCCTTTTCATTCAGCGGAGGATAATATCCTAGGGTATAAAGATTTCTCGAATTCGTACGGGGAAAATAATTTAATGGTGAGCGCAATCCTCCTGCGATGGAAATAATCCTCATAATAATCCTGATACTCGCATTTTCAAGATTGACGGGAGAAATTTTCGAGAGAAAAAAAATGCCCGCAATAATCGGAGAGGTGATGGTCGGCATACTCCTGGGTCCGATGGTCCTCAACTGGATAAGTCCCGAAATGGCGGGCCTAAAAACCCTTGTTGACATCGGCCTCTTCTTCCTCGTATTCTGCGCCGGGCTCGAGTTTTCCCTTGCCCACATAAGAAAATCTTCCAGAAGAGCGCTCCCCACCTCGTTCATGGGCAACAACATAGCTTTCTTCGCAGGTCTTTTCATGGCAATAATGCTGAACTATCCGCCCGAAGTGGGCATATTCATAGGAGCTTCCTTTTCATTGACGGCCCTTCCGGTCGCTCTGAGGGTTCTTTCCGATCTCGGCAAGGAAAACACCAGATTCGGAAGGATTGTCGTCACATCTGCGGTCTATGACGACCTTTTCAGCATGTTCCTCCTGGGTATAGTGTTCTCGGTTTCTATTCACGGCACATCCCTCAGTCATCAGATGTTCTTTGACATAGTGCTCAGGATACTCCTGTTTCTGGGTATAGTCTATCTGCTCAGCAGACTGTTCCTCTGGAGATACGGATATATAGCGAGATATGTACAGCATTACATCCGGAAATTCCGCAGCAAGGAGAGCGAATTCGCCGTAATCATACTCTTCGGTATGGCGCTAGCACTTCTGGCCGAATTCCTTTCCATATCTTTCATAATAGGCGCATTTTACGGAGGCGCTCTGATAGGAGAGAGGCTTGTTGGAGAAAATGTTTACAAAAAGGTCAAAAGCACCTTTTCGGCCGTTACATACGGATTTTTCGCACCCATATTCTTCGCATACACCGGAATCAATTTTTATATAAATCCTTCCGGAGATCTCTCTTTCGTCATATTCATATCTTCGGTTTTTATCCTCATGGCAGTCATAGGAAAGACCGCCGGTGCATATATCGGTGCCCGACTCTCCAATATACCTCACAAAAGCTCGCTCGGCCTCGGAATAGCCCTCAATTCAAGAGGTCTCATGGGCCTCATAATAGCGACATATGGTCTTGAACTCGGAATAATTGACCAGACCCTGTTCTCCTACCTTGCGATAGTGAGCATAAGCACCACACTGATATCCCCGATAGTGCTGTCCAGATATCTCAAAAAATACGGAAGCGGTGTTGATAAGTTGAAAATATGAGCGGCTCACCGTCTCTTTCTTCTCTTTTTTCCGCTAAGGTCCGGCATAGGCATAAGGTCTGCAAATTCGTCATATATATGCCCGCAGTACGGACATATCGATGCATCGTACGGGATTATCCTTCCGCATTCCACACAGTGCCTCACCCTCTTTTTCTCCGCCTCATGCTTCTCCTTCTCATAGAGCTCTATCTCTATTTCAAGTTCCTTCGCCTTATCTCTCAGATAGAAGCCGATAAGCATAAGAATTACAGCGAATGTCCAGATAAGAGCGCTTATCCACAGACTCAGGGAGAACCAGACGCTTATTCCGAAGACAACTATTCCTAGAATAAAGGACACCGCGCCCGTAACGAGATAGAAAAGGGCCCATTTCGGTGTCTCCCTCGCTATCTGCTTTTTTCTTTCGTATATCAGTTCCTCTCGGTCATCGATATCGAGTTTCGTTTTGTCGCCGAGCAAAACCTTTTCGAACATGTTCCCGGAGAGATAGGGGCCAAGGTAATAAAGCTTTATGGCGGCCATAAGTTATTTAAAGATGGTCAATATACATTGTCGGATGCACTCGGAAACCGTTGCAGGATTTCATCAGGAAGATTCCGTACCGTCAGGCCTTGTTCCAGTCGGCATTATCTACGGCGATGTTGGAACAACAGCGTTCAAATGCAACATAACCGGCCATATAGAGCAGACGGACTATGTTCAGATGAGACACGAGAAGGTCGGCTGGGTTCTGGGACAGGTGGATACCATAAACAGAAAAACCGATCTCTCGCTTGAAAAAGCCCAGGAACTTGCCGAAGGAAGGGAGATGGATATAAAGGAACTTGTGTTCGCTACAATAAACGTAATAGGTTACAGGGACGAAAGAGGTTTGCTTCAGGTTCCGAGAACCCCCTTTAAAGCGGGAGAAACGGTCTATAGAGCGAGCGAAGACCTAATAAGGGATGTCATAGGGCTCAAAGACGATCCGGAGAAAGGAGCGTACATAGGGCTTCTGAACGGCCACAATATACGGGTATATCTGGATATAAACACCATCGTGCAGAAGCACATGAGCGTTCTTGCAAAGACTGGTGCCGGAAAATCATACATAACCGGCGTTATAATCGAGGAAATGATGAAGCACGGCGTCACTCTTCTGATAATTGATCCGCACGGAGAGTATCCTTCCATGAAAAACGAGGGGAACGCCACAGATTCCAGATTCGGAGTATCTCCGAGAAGTTATGCAGACAGGATGATGGTCTTCTCTCCGGATACGAACATAAACCCAGATGCAAGACCTCTGAGGTTCACGCTGGGAAATATGGAAGCCCGAGATATCCTCGCTCTTACGAACATAAAGAACGCCAAGACATATATGGTCGCCCTTCGAAAAGCCCTCGATTACCTCAGGGCCGTTAAACCGCAGTACGGTATAGAGGACATAATCGCCGTGCTTGAAGCGGATGAAGAGCATGCTCTGGGCACGCTGATAAACGAGCTGGAATATCTGAAAGAGATGAATCTTTTTGCACCACAGGGGACGAAGATATCAGAAATCGTCCAGCCCGGCAAGACCACGATAATAAACCTTAAAGGCACACCTCCGGACATACAGCAGCTTATAGTCAGCAGAATAGCCACAGCGCTCTTCGAACTCAGAAAGATAGGGAAAATACCGCCGATGATGATGGTGGTTGAAGAGGCGCATAACTACTGTCCGCAGCAGGGTCAGGTTATGTCTTCCAAAATAATGAGGACCATAGCCTCGGAGGGAAGAAAGTTCGGCCTCGGTATGGCAATAATAAGTCAGAGACCCGCTAAAATCGACAAAAACGTACTTAGCCAGTGCAATACCCAGCTGATTCTCAAGGTAACGAATCCCAATGATATAAAAGCAGTGGTTGCTTCGGTGGAAGGTTTGACCTCGGGAATGGCAGACCTCATACAGCACATACCCCTCGGAGTTGCGATAGTTACCGGAGGAGGTATATCCATGCCTCTCTTTGTGGAAGTAAGGCCCAGGGAGACAAAGCATGGTGGGGAGAGTGTAAAGGTCATCTGATCCATTTTGCCATTATTATCTCATCGACATACTTCCCGTCGATTCTGAACTGTCCATTTCTAATACATTCCACCTCGAATCCAAGTTTTTTGTACAGAGATATTGCTCTTTCATTGGTAGAAAACACGGACAACCAGAGCTTCTCAGCGCCCATCTCCTCGGCCCATTTCATCAGTTCCGAAAGGAGAGCCGTCCCTATTCCCAGATTCCTGTATTCCTTTCTGACCGCAACACCGAAGGATGCCGTATGTCCTGTTTTGCGAAATCTCCCGATTCTACAGTCAGCGCTCCCCACAATCCTTCCATCAACCAGCGCCACCAGAAATTTTCTGTTCTTTTTCTGATATATGTTTATGAATTTTTCCTCTTCTTCGACGGTTTTTGGGGTTTCCTCCGGTTCCATGAGCAGATATATCCTTTCTTTCGCAAGCTCCTTTATGTGGCAGAGAAGTTCTTCCGCATCAGATCTTTTCGCTTCTCTTATACGAACACACCTTCCGTCCCGGATTTTCACTTTCACTTAAACCCCCGCCTCCTGATTGCAGATCTTCCCCTCCTTTACGACAATCTCACCTTTTTTTATGACAGTATTCACGAGATTCACGCCGAAATGATACGGAATGTGCATGTAATTCGGGATATCGAGCAGTATTATATCCGCATTTTTCCCGGGTTCCAGGCTTCCAACCTCATCTGCCATCCCTATGGAATGCGCTGCGTTTATCGTGGATGCGACTATCGCTTCCTCAGGGCTCATCTTCATCCTCAGCGATGCGAGATTTATGACCATCTGCATGGACTCGGTCCAGCAATTCGGATTCAGGTCTGTTGCCAGAGCCACGGGCACTCCTTTTTCGATGAACTTTCTGGCAGGTGCGTAGTGATTGCTCAGTAGCATGTGCGGGGTTCCCGGGAGAAGGTCCGCAATCATGCCTTTCTCAGCCATCAGTTCTATCTCCTCATCGGAGGTCTTCACAAGGTGCTCGGCAGATATTGCGCCAAGCTCCGCTCCGACTCTTACCCCACCAAGGTTCTCTATCTCGTCCGCATGTATCTTCGGAATCATCCCGTGTTTTTTCGCAGCGCTCAGATACCTCCCGGACTGCTCCGCATCAAATACACCTTTTTCGCAGAATATGTCCGCAAATCTTGCGATTTTTCCAGCTTCAGGCATGACATCGTTAATCAGGAAATCTACGTACTCGTCCGCATCTTTGAATTCGGGGGGGAGGGCATGCGCTCCCAGAAATGTCGGAACAATATCCATGGGATGGCTCTCATCGAGCTTTTCAATGACCTCAAGCATCTTCATTTCCGTGTCAAAATCCAGGCCATAGCCGGACTTCATCTCAGCCGTTGTCGTGCCGTGGATCAGCATGGTGTCAGATCTTTTCCTTGTTTCTTCCAGCAACTGCTCAAATGAGGATTTTCTCGTGGCCTTAACGGTCCTGAGTATCCCGCCTCCCGCTCTGAGAATCTCAAGGTATGTTCTGCCTTCAATCTTCATCTTCAATTCGTCCTCCCTGCTTCCGGAGAAGACGGCATGGGTGTGCGGGTCCACGAATCCGGGCATGGCAAGGCCGCTCCATTTTATGAGCCTCCCGGCGCGGTCCCCAATCTCTCTGATGGTTCCCACAGCCTCAATTCTTCCTTTATTTATGGCAATGGCACCGCTATCGATTACTCCAAGTTCTCCGGTCGATTCTCCCTTTTTAGGACCTTTCGATCCCTGAAGTGTGAGAACCTGCTTCGCATGGATTACGAGGTCGAACATGGGAGGTAAATGCCGGAGATATTAAATATATCTTTGCAGGAAATCAGGGTATTTCCTCAACCCTGTGCTCGAACACAATGCCCTTTCTCTCCAGTTTTTCCATGAACTTTTTGAAGATCGCAGGGCTCTTTCCGATGAATTCCGGAACTATCACTCCGCTTTCTCGGAACTCGCCTCCGAGAATCAGGCTGACCATGATGGAAACAGGGTATCCGGTGCACATCGCCATGGAGCTGAGCCCGTTTTCTATGTCCCCTCTTTTCAAGAGATCATAGGTGTGCATCACTTTCTCTCCGTCCTTTTCCGCCTTTACCTGCACCCTCATGACGGTGAACTCCTCATCCTTCTCTTTCAGTTTCCACAGCGGAAAAAGAAGCTTCGCGGTCAGGTCTATCGGTCGGATTTTTCTGCCGCCCACTTCCACCGGTTCTCTGCCGAAAAAGCCTGTTTCCCTGAGCATGAGCACTCTTTCCCTGTGTCCCGGATACCTGAGCGTCTTTTCCACCATGTTCGGACAGTCTACGGTGTCGAGCAGTGTGCGCAGACCGTCGGTATTGAAGGCCTCGAGAGTGCCAATTCCCGGGAAATCGATGAATTCAGGTTCCGAAAGTGCGGGGGCGGTGATTATTTTTCCATCCCTTCTGTATCTGACAGGCCTGGTGTACTCTTCAATGACATCTATTGGCGAAAACGGTGCCTTGTACTCGTAGGGCCAGGTGCGGACCACAGGGAGGCCGCCGACATATATCTTCACATCTTCAAGTCTGTCCATCTCCGCAGAAAGATGACCTATGAGCATGTTGCTGAGGCCCGGTGCCACACCGCAGTCCCCCATGGCAACAACATCATTCTCTTTTGCAAGATAATCGAGTTCCAGCGGATTTTCCGGCATGAACGATATGTCCGCATAGTTCTTCCCGGCCTCTATCACCGCTTTGAGTGTTCGAAATCCAAGGAATCCGGGAACGGCGCCCACAACAAGGTCAAAATTCCCGGCAATCTCCTTTACATTCTCCGGTTCCGAAAGGTCTGCCTTTATGGTGTGCAGAGGAGCGCTCTCCTCCAGTCTCTGGAGCGCGTTCTCATCCCTGTCCGCGACCGTTACCTCGATATCTTTCTCCTTCGCAAAGTCTCTTGCTATGACTCCGCCGACCATTCCTCCGCCTAAAACGATGACCCTGTGCATGCGACACCATGGAAATTCGGGTAAAATAGTTTGTGCTCATATTCTCACAACATTTTTTTCTATGGTTGATACCGAATCCAAGTAGACGAGCGTCTTTCAATAAGCTATTCAATCGGTTTAAGAGCGCCTTTTTTAATCCATATTTTGCCATTTTCGAGATAGAAGAGTATGTACTGGCCTTCTTCGACACCGCCTAGTGCTTCCTGAACCTTTTTAGGCAGGCTTATGTGTTTCTTACTGGTTATTTTCGATTGAGCTATTAATCCATCTTTCATGAATGCCCTTAATATGAGACTAACTTAAAATATCTTCCCATTAAGAATTGAAAATAGGAAAAATTGATATAGGAGTTTTGATATTGTGCTTTGAGTCATACGGCTCAGGAAAGGAGATAGTATGAAAATAAGAAGAATCATAGCAACAATAGTGTTTGTAGGCATGATAATGCCGATAGCCATGGTTGTAGTTGGTGATGTAGAGCCAAACGATGAATTTTCTAGTGCTGAGACTATAGGTGAAGGAGAATTCACGGGTACAGTATATAACTACTATGACTCTAACTTTGAGAAACAGGAGGATATAGATTACTACAAAGTTCTAGTTCCCGCAGGAAAGGCTATTATGGTATCTGCCTATGCAAATGCAACTAATAGTGTTACAATACACATATACGATTCTGATAGACAAGTAAAAGGAATTCTAAGCGCAAATGACGGGGCATTGGATAGGGAGTTTTATGATGAAAAATCATCTATGGACTATACAGTTTATCTTAAAATATCTACTTATGATGACATGATAAATTATACAATGAATACCGAGTTTCGCCCCTCAGACATGATGGCTTTTGCAGTCGAATTAACCGAAGGAAAAGAAATCTATGGAGAAATATATGATAGTGCCGAGGTCCACTGGTACAAAATCACACTACCACAGGGTAAAAAACTCAATGTTTCAGCCTCTGCTAGAGGAGATGATATACGGATATCATTTTACAGGGAAGACGGCTCTCTCGTAGGTATGAAGTACGGGACATCATTCAATATAGAAGCAGAAAATACTCATGATTATTCACTAACCACATATATAAAAACATATGCCATCTCCACAAACAAAGTTTCGTACAGGATAACACCAAGTTTTGAAGATATCTCAAGTTCTACAGATAGTTCTGACAATGCTGAGACTTCGACAACCACCATAGACGATTCAAGCAATTCAACACCTTCATTAGGCCTACCCATAATCATTATGGGCATATTGATTGCTTTGGGTATTGTAGGGATTAAGAAAAAGAGGCAATAATCTAAATGAGAGAAATGTCCTTCATTCTCTCTTTTTCAGAGTGACACTGAGGACTCCGTTCTTAAAGGTTGCTTTGACCTCATCGGGCTCTATTGCCTTCGGTAGGACTATGTGCTTCTTTATGTCTCCCGCGCTTATGTCCAGAGAGAGCTCCTTTGCCCAGAGCCCAATCTCCTCCTTTACGACACCGGGAAGCGAGAAGGTGACGATCATCTTATCACTGTCCTCTATGATGTCCACGAAGACATCTTTTTCCTCCCTTTCTTCCTCATGCTCACGCATGAGGTTTTCATAGGCCCTAATAAGCTCATCCCTTATATCTTCATAGTCGTTGAACATCAGCATCACCTCCCTTCATCGGAGAGAGGAGGAATCACTCCTCCTTGAAGCTCTCCACAGCCCTCTTGTAGAACTCCATTTCCCTCTTCGATAGCGGTTTGACCTTCTTCAGAGCAATCTCAAAGTGCTTTTTGAATATCTTCACCGCTTTCAGGCTGTTCTCGTCCAGCTTTCCACCGTTCTGTATGTACTCCCTTATGGCTGCCATGGTTGCCTCGTTGCATACGGCCTCTATGTCTGCCCCGGTGTATCCCTCGGTCTTCCCGGCAAGTTCCTCTATCTTCACATCGTCGGCAATCGGTTTGTTCTTCAGGTGTATCTCGAAGATTTTCTTTCTGGCCTCCTCGTCAGGCACGGGTATGTATATGTGGCGGTCGAACCTTCCAGGCCTAAGCAGTGCGGAGTCTACGATGTCAGGTCTGTTCGTGGCAGCTATCACCGTAACTCCCTGCAGGTTCTCAAGACCATCCATCTCGGTGAGTAGCTGGCTTATCACCCTCTCGGTGACCTTGGTGCCTGTCTCAGTTCCTCTCTTGGGGGCTATGGCATCCATCTCGTCAAGGAATATCACGCAAGGAGCAGCCTGCCTTGCTTTCCTGAATGTCTCTCTCACCGCTTTCTCGCTCTCTCCGACCCATTTGCTCAGGAACTCAGGCCCTTTAACGCTTATGAAGTTGGCCTCGCTCTCCGTTGCCACGGCCTTTGCAAGCAGGGTCTTACCTGTTCCAGGCGGTCCGTAAAGAAGTATGCCCTTGCTGGGCCTAGCTCCCATATGATCGAATAGCGGTCCGTACTTCAGAGGCCATTCCACTGCCTCCCTGAGCTCCTGTTTCGCCTCTTCCAGTCCTCCGATGTCGTCCCAGTGAACATTCGGCTTTTCAACTATCACTTCTCTCATTGTGGAGGGATTCATCTCACGGAATGCATCCATGAAGTCCTGCCACTTGACCGTGAGGCTGTTCAGGACCTCTTTCGGTATGGTCTCCACCTCTATGTCTATGTCCGGCAGGATTCTGCGAAGAGCTCTCATTCCGGCCTCTCTTGCAAGGGCTGCGAGGTCAGCACCCACAAAGCCGTGCGTCATGTCCGCCAGCTTCTTAAGGTCCACATCCTTGTCAAGAGGCATTCCTCTTGTATGTATCTGCAATATCTCAAACCTTCCCTGCCTGTCAGGTATGCCTATCTCAATCTCTCTATCGAACCTTCCGGGTCTGCGGAGCGCCGGATCCAGAGAGTTGGGTCTGTTCGTCGCTCCAATAACGACCACTTTGCCCCTTGATTTGAGGCCGTCCATGAGTGCCAGGAGCTGAGCGACAACTCTGCGCTCCACCTCGCCCTGAACCTCATCTCTCTTGGGAGCTATGGAGTCTATTTCGTCTATGAAGATGATGCTCGGAGCGTTCTCCTCCGCTTCCTTGAAGACATTACGGATGTTTTCCTCGCTCTCTCCGTAGAACTTGCTCATGACCTCAGGCCCGCTCAGATACATGAAGTTCGCATTCGTTTCGGATGCAACAGCTTTTGCAAGCAGGGTCTTACCTGTTCCCGGCGGACCGTACAGGAGAACTCCTTTCGGAGCCTCCACACCCAGCCTCTCGAAGAGCTCAGGATGCCTGAGAGGCAGCTCTATCATCTCCCTGACCTTCTTTATCTCCTCCTTCAGACCGCCTATGTCTTCATATGATACCCGAGGCGTTTTCGGAATCTCCTTGGCAGGTTTATCGCTTATCGTTATGCTCGTATCCGTAGTTATTATTACGGCATCGGCCGAGGGAGAGAAAGACATGGCCACAAGGTCAATCCTCCTCCCCATAACATTCAGCTCGATGGTGTCTCCGCGGGATATCACCCTCCCTTCGAGAATCTGGGAGAGATATTCCTCTCCGCCCATTATTTTTATGGGCTCGGTCGGA
>JAJRVK010000146.1 GCA_024277315.1 archaeon
CCATGTGATATCTTATTCTATAGGTACAGTGAGGTGCATGTTCTATTTCCATAGGCTATAGAACATGCACAGAGTATATTGTTATTTGCCTGTTAGTCTCCTGTCCCAACCGCAGCAAGCTGCGGGGTATAGGAATTAAATCAATTCTGCATCCTATTCCTTTTCCGAATACTATATGATAAGGATATACCTAAATAAGGGACGGACTTATGACATATATCTCCGCTCAAAAGAGGAATTCGAGCATATCTACAGATGGATGAGGTTAAAAGGGATGATTGATACCGAAAAAGAGAGGAATTTCATAGGAAAATACAATGATTCGGTGATTAAGGGGATGGAACGCTCACTAAAAAAATAGGAATTTCTTCTCCGCTATCTTTTTTGGAGTATTTTCCACAATAACCTATGCGCTCCTTCATTACGCACCTGTTCATAAAGATTTTATGGATGCTATCGCACTTACACTTGCCATCGGATTCCTGATGTCCATGGCTTTTCTGCTCTTTCATACGCTTTTATCCGGTTCCAAATGGAGAGGCAAGATAAAATCCCTGATATACCGGAAAAATCTTTTTGAAAGAGTGTTCGAAGAAGATCTGGGTATCGGAACGGATTTTTCAAAGATGGGCGAATACAGGAGAAGATTCTTCCAGGCACCTGCGATTCTCTCCGGCATATTCGGGAGATTTTTACTTGTTATCGTGCTCTCTACTATGTTCTAAAAGGGGAAATCCCATGGCCGTGCTCGCTCCGTTGATACTCTTCATGCTCTCCGCAGCTTTCTGGAAGTTAAGTAGGGAATGAGTCCCAACCTTTATCTTATCCTCATCTTCTCCGGCTTCATGCATCCGATAAGCTTCCTCGACATGCGAGAATACGACAGAAATGCGGTCTGGCTGGGGGTTCCCGAAGAGCGGTTGATGGAAAATGCCGGAAAAGGAGCTGCCGAGATTATAGCATCGGAATATGATGTCAAAGGAAAGAGAATTCTGGTGGTCTGCGGCACGGGAAACAATGCCGGAGATGGTTTCGTATGCGCTCGCTATCTCAGAGAGATGAGTGCGGACCCGGTTATATTTCTGCTCAAAGGAACGGTCAGGAGCGAGCTCTCGAAGCTTAACCTGAAAAGGGTAAGGGAGATGGGAATTCACATATATGAAAACATGGGGCTCGAAGAACTCGTCAGAAAGTCTCACATCATCATCGATGCCCTGCTCGGCATAGGTGTTTCCGGAAATCCGAAGGAGCCCTATAGAACGGCCATAGAACTCATAAATAACTCAGGAAAGCAGGTAATCTCCATAGATGTCCCCAGCGGGATAGGCTACGAACCGTGCGTTAAGCCAGAACTGACAATAACCTTTGATTCCCCGAAGGAGGGCATGGAAGGGAATGTTAAGGTGGTGGATATCGGAATTCCCGAAGATGCCAAGAAATATGTCGGGCCGGGAGCGTTTGTCAGATATCCGAGATTGAGAAAGGATACGCACAAAGGAGATTCCGGCAGGATAATGATAATCGGCGGAGGCCCCTATCACGGAGCTCCGATAATGGCGGGAAAAGCCGCATACAGAGCTGGCTCCGACCTGGTTTATCTCGCGGTTCCCGAGAGAATCTATCCGATAGTGGCAGTGGCGTGCGAGAATTTCATAGTATTCTCCGAGGGGGAGGAGGTTATAGGTGATGAATCTGTCGACAGGTTCATCGAAATGCAGGAAAAAATGCATGCCCTGCTTGTCGGCCCCGGAATAGGCAGGGACGAGAGGACAAAGACCGCTATTGAGTACATACTCGGGAGCGCTGAGATGCCGCTGGTTCTGGATGCGGATGCACTGCACCTGATTAAATCTGAAAATCTTCCTGAAAACACCGTTGTGACGCCACACAGAGGGGAGTTCAAGGTGCTCTTCGGTACGGAACCTCCCGAGGATTTGGAGGAAAGGAAAGAGGCCGTCAGAGAGATTGCTGAAAAACATGGAATAGTCGTCGTTCTCAAAGGCCCTGTGGATGTCCTCTCGGACGGAAAAAAAGTGTCTCTTAACCGAACAGGAGTGCCGAGGATGGCTGTCGGCGGAACAGGAGATGTTCTATCGGGCATAATAACATCGCTTATAGGCAGGGGTATGGAACCGTACCACGCTGCAAGACTGGGGGCTTTTATAACCGGATATGCAGGCGAGCTGGCATTCATGGAGAAGAGTTACGGAATGATGGCAACGGATGTGATAGAGAAGATACCCGAAGTATTGAAGGAGTTTCTTAGATGAGAATATAGAAATTTCTCTTCTGAATTCTCTATTCCTTTAACTTCCTTAATTGAATGTTCGGTTCTTTTTGTATGCTTATGCCTTCTTCGGAGGATATCTAAAAGTGTTTTTTCTTTATTGCAATCACTACCACTAAGATTAAAATGCCCAAGAGCGGCAATAAATACAACAAAGAAAACTCTCCAAAGAAATCTCCCGTCATAGACAATTTTATGGGCGGAATATCTGTTGTATTGCCTGCAGACACATAGACGCCAGCCATCCGTGTTTCATACCCTTCTTTTGAAACGACCATTCTATGAAACCCCTTGTGTGTTCGTACAACAAAATATCCACTATCTTTAGATATGGCTCTTTCTCCAGAATCAAGAATGATCATGGCATTTTGAATGGGATTTCCTCTCTCATCAATAACCCTGCCTGTTATCGTTCCAATATCTGTCGTCATAAAACTTACTGATATTATTTTCTCATTCCCTACTTTATCTATTGCTTTGATTTCAGCAACGTGCCATCCATCTTGGAGCGTTGGAGAAATATAACTCGTAGAGATCCCTACATTAACCCATATTCTGTAATCTATCCTTATCTCATAGCGGTCGATTCCGGATGTTGTATCACTCCCATTCCACATAAGGAGAACAAAATCTGTATTAATTATCGTCCCATTTAGTGGATATCTAATCACTAAAACTGGACTTGTGGTGTCAACAGTAAATATAACAGAATCTATTGCAGTATTGCCTGCTTTGTCTATGGCTTTTACCTCCACCATATGCTGTCCGTTGGGAATTAATACTAAAGTATAAGTTGTGTTTACTCCGAGAATAATCCACGAACTACCATCAATTCTAATATCATATCTCTCTATTTCACCATTAATCTCATTACAACTCCAATTTATCTCTACAGATAATGAATTTATTAATGAGCCGTTCAAAGGTGATTCTATAGTTATATTCGGTGGAGTCGAGTCTACAGTAAACCTGTATGTTTTTAATGTCTTGTTGCCAGCATCATCCGTTGCGTGAATCTCGATGGTATATGTTCCATCTGACCATCCTGTTGTATCTATGTCATATGGTGCTGAGAAAGTGATGTTCGATCCTCCGTTTATGGAGTAATTCGTTGTGTTCAGATGCTCATCCGTTATGGAGAAATCCA
>JAJRVK010000147.1 GCA_024277315.1 archaeon
AGGCATTTGTGCCGTCTGCACCCCAACCGCTCCATATAGCATAGTTCAGGGGCACGGCACCTATTGCAAACATACCAACCGCAAGAACATCCGGGTCGGGTGTGCCGAGTGCGGTAGGACCTCTGGCAGAGAAGTCAGCGATATCTCCATACCATGTGTCGTCAGGAGAGAAATAGTTCATCCAATCGCTTCCCCCATATGCTGCATTCCCGTCATATCCGAAGAGTCATCTGTATGCCATATTCACTCCCGCACCTACCGTTATAACACCGGGTGCGGCACCTGGAGAAGTAACAGTCCCGTATCCCCAGCCGCCGTTTCCTGCCGAGACGACGAATGTGGTCTCTGGCGCATAATTCGTTGTTATGTCATATGCAAGTCTGGATGCATAGTTCCATCCGTCTTCATTTATCGTCGGACTACCGAAGCTGTTGCTCACTATCTGGGCTTCATCACCGGTCCCCGGTATGCCGTCATAGCCTTCCACAGCGAAATACCATGCATCATAACCTCCGGCGTTGTAGAAATCTCCGATACCGATTATCTTGGCACCGGGAGCGGTTCCGGAAACCCAGGATGTCCATGTGCCCACAACCGAAGATGCGCATAGAGTTCCGTGAGTGTTCCCATAGTCGAAGTCGCCGAAAAATGCTACAAGGTCTCCGGATGCGGGTATGAAGTTGTCATATCCCATTCTCTCGGCATAGACATCCGAATACGGAACCGAAAGACCATACTGGTAATCGGCTGTTATATTCGCACCTGCCGGCGGCGGCGTTATGAATCCTATGTCGCCGGTCGTGAAATCAAGAGTGTATGTGTCCATCTGATACATAGCATAGATGTATGAACCAGGTTCCATATCAAATAGTATTGTGATTGCTCCGGTGGTGGGGTCGAACATATAGTTGAGCATTCCGGGAGTATCGGATTCTGTCATGAGGTATTCATCGGTGGCATTCCCGTAGTAGAGCTCTAGGGTACCATCCGTGATTCCATATCCCTGAGAAAGTAGATAGGTGAAGTTCACCGGATTATATGTGCTGAAACCTATGCTGGTATCATTCAGATAAAAGGTCGAGTTTGCAAGAACTCCAGTTCCGTCGGTGACAATGTCCTGATATATGGGCTCGCTGTAGAAAGGCAGGTATGAACCGTTCACATAAAGTATATTGCTAGGTGTTAGCGTGTAGTAAGGCTGTATGTCGGTCACGATGTGGCCATTGGCGAGCTTCGCACCGGTCTCATTCCCGATAGCGCTGGCTATTACGACCTCACCGGTAACACTGCCCTGCGTATTTGAGATATAATAAAGGAGACCGCCGGATATGTCTGGAGCACCATCACCATCCACATCCTGATATGCAAGCGGATTCGTCTTGTTTACGGGATTCTCATCCGTGAAGTCCCCGTCGTTATCGAGATCCACATATACGGTATCATAAACTCCAGGTATCGTTGAATCGACCACAAGTATACCGAGCCTGGTCCCGTATATGCTTGTCAGATAATCATCTTTTGTTATTCCCATGTGATATATGCCGCTCTGACTGACTATGTGGGTCGTATTGTTGCCTATATAATAGGTCCTATCAATAAAACTTGAATTAACGGCTCCGGACCATCCCATGGGGTCAACCCTTTTGTTCGGATAGCCAAATCCGCCCCAGAGGGTATAGGTTACTGTGTAAGAATCAGTTGTCGCGTTGTAATCTGCGGTTGTCTCATAGGTTGTATCGGAGTACCAAGAGGATTCCCCCCATGTTGCGAATATCGGATATGGATATCTCCACCAGTCATTGTCGGCTGTAAAGTACGCCAGAAGGAGATCCATTGAGACGGGATCCCACATTATCGGCCACCCGTAATAGGAAGAGTTCGGATTGGTGTCCACTGCCCACTGGCCAACAAGATCAGGATTTGCGAAATCGATGCCGGTGTCTACCACGGCAACATTCACATTGCTACCGTCATAACCCATTCCCCATGCAACATCTGCTTTATGTTCAACCGCGGTCGTGTAGTCCTGAGGTACTGGAAGTTCGCCATTGAGCTTCATCTCGTCAATTCTTTCCTGTTCCTGCCTGAAAACCATGTTGTCTATTTTTTCAGGCACCGGTTTGGCAGATCTGTAGACACCTACTATGCCGGGCAGTTCAGCGATATTTTTTATCGCATCGTAAGGTACGGATAGTGTCCGCGTTACCGGGACATTCGAGTCTGAGTTTCTCGTTAATCTGAGGTTACCTTTCGTTTTTTCAGTTTCTTTCAGTATGTCCTCATCCGTCATGTATGTTCTAGCAAAACTGTTGAGTGCACCAGCATTTGTCGTGACAACGGTAATTTCAACCAAATCTTTAGAACCTTCCAGAACTCCCTTTCTCAGAGAAGGCTCTATTTTCTCATACCATACTGGAGTGTGATGGATCACACCTCTTTCCATCGGTATGGTTGAAATCTCTGCATCCGCACTGAGATGTTGGGTGACTTCTCCGCTGGCGCTCCCTAGAACGCCGAAGCTGGAGAAGAGCATCAGGGCTATTATCAACGTGCTTATTATCTTCGTTCCTTTTTTCTGCATCATCTTTCTTCCTCCTTGAATTGAACTTGTGTGTGGGGGGTGGATTGGTAAAGTGGTATATATAACTTCCGCATTCCAGAGACTTCCTGACAATTCCCAATCACCAACATTTAAAAAGGACCGTGCAATGGCTGTGCGATGTTCAGAGGATACACCCTGAGGAACAGGATAACGATATTCTTTCTGATGATTATATCAACCCTCCTGGTAGGAGCCATAGGCTATGTTCACATAAAGACCAATATAGAAGGAGGGAGTCCGACAGCCATAGATGCGCTATACTGGACGGTTGTAACCATTTCCACTCTCGGATATTCGAATAATGGAATATATCTGACAAGCCAGGC
>JAJRVK010000148.1 GCA_024277315.1 archaeon
ATGTTTTTCGAGATTCCTTTTTCGATCTGCCCGATTAGGTCATATAGAAGTAGGACATCAAAAATCTTATATACCCATATTGTAGAGTCTGTAGATGTCTACGGACGAGAAAATCAATTCGCCCTAAAAATGTCCTACAAGAGGCAAAAAAATGGCAGAAAGGATCAACGAACGGATGACGGTGAGGCTGCCGGAAGAGACGCTATTACGAATGGATACCTTTATCGAGGCAATGGGATTCAGGAATCGCTCCGAGTTCGTGAGGGTGGCTGTCGAAGAGTACATGGGAAGGAGAAAGTTCTCTCCGCTGTTTTCCTCCCCCGCAGAGGATGAAAAGATACAGATAGAGCTTCCGTACAACGCCATAATGACCATGAGATATCTTGCAGAGCGCAAACATGCGCATATCGAAATGATGTACGGGCACTTTTCGGAGATGATAACGGAGTGGCTGTATGAGTTTCTGGAGAAGTATGCGAAAAAGACCCTGGATGATGTGGAAACATTCGTCAGAGAAATCCAGAAGAGCGGTGAAAAGAGCGCGAAACTCGTCCGTGAATAGGATGCACTCAACTCCTAGACCGAGGTGTATAGAAATGGAAAAAGCAAAAGAACCGGGAAAAAACGAAAAGGAAGCCCTTCTCCGGGAGGTCCAGCGATTGCTGGATTCTGGCATATACGGAGCCGTCACCAGAACCAAGACCATCGCCGTCATCGGGAACGGCGGAGCCGGCGGCAACATTCTGCAGAGACTCCACAAGATGGGCATAAAATCCATGAAGAACATTGAGACCATAGCCATAAACTCCGACGAAAGGGTACTGGATCTCCTGAAAGATGTTGACAAGAGGGTGGTCATCGGGAAGAATCTCTACGAACATCCGGAGGGAGCCCACGGAAGGACGGACCTGGCAAGAAAGATGATCGATGCGGCGAGAGAGAGCCTGGAAGTGCTGGTAAAGCCCTATCCCGTGCTCGTTCTCATAGGTGCTCTGGGCGGAGGTACTGGCTCGGAACTCATGGTGGAAATGAGCAGAATGGGCGTGCAAAAGGGAAAGCTCGTCATAGCGATGCCGATAATGCCGTTCAGCGCCGAAACCGGAAGAAGAGCCCTTGCGAAGAGGGTGATGCAGAGGCTGGAAAGCACGGGAGCCATAATAGCTCCGCTGGACAATGACATGCTTATTAAAGACGAAAGGATAGGGAAGCTGAGCCTAGCCGAAGCCTTCGAGACATTGGACAGGATAATCTTTCGAAAGATAAGAGAAGTCCAGGATGAAAGCATGAAGACCGTGATAAACGAGATAACCAGAGACATCATGGAAAGGCTGTCGACAGCTTACGAGGAGCCCGACACGTCAGGCATGGTCCCTTCTGAGATGATCGCTACAAGCATATCCGTCGAGGCGCTCACAGCAAAAGCAGGCGGAGTGCTGACGGCATCCGCAGGCACTGAGACAGAAAACCCCGCTGTTCCCGAGCCGGAGAACGGACCCAAAATGGACGCATAATCCACTTAATCCTCATTTTTTTTCCAGTAAAGCAGGGTTCCGAAGAGCCCGAAAAACACGAGGATAACGGTTATGGCGTATACGCCGAGGTCTGTCCACGCATTGTACATCATCGACCATGACAGGTAGAAAGCTATGCCTGACAGGAGTATCAATATATAGAACCACCGCGCAATCGACGTAATAATCCGCTCTTCTTCATTCATTGAGGTTCGGAAATAGAGCCATGATATAAAAGTTTGGTAGCGGATTTTACCTGAAGATGCAGATGTGGCACGATTGAACGAAAGTTTTATATAGAAGTTCAAACAGATTGAATAATGCAGAGCACCACGGAGGTGATGGCATATGAAGATCATAAGGAAGGATGACAGAAGAGAAAACAAGCCCGTGAAAATGGAAGAAGCGCATCCTTTCGGCATATTCGAGGCCATAGACAGGACCTTCGACGACCTAAGGAACGAGATAGAGAGTCTTTTCTGGGGATATCCGACATACGCACATTACAGAGATATGCAGAGCCTGGATGCCGGTACGAGGATGCCCTATGCGGACATCATCGACAGGGGTGACGAGATAGTCATAACAGCGGAAATGCCGGGGATTTCCAAGGAGAACGTTGAGGTCCAGGTGGACGAGAACAGCGTGGAGATATCCGGCGAAATAGAGAAGTCTACTGAGGACAGGGACAGAGGGTACTACATAAGAGAGAGGGCCTACACATCGTTCTACAGATACATACCGCTTCCGGAGGATGTTCGCCCCGAAGGGGTTAAGGCAAAGATGAAGAACGGAGTGCTGGAAATAGTGCTCCCGAAGAAAGTACCCGCAAAGGAGGAGAAAAAGAGGAAAGTGAAGGTCGAATAAACCCTTTAAATTTATTTATGATGAGAGGTGATAAATATGAAAAACGAAAGGAAGGATATCAGACTAAAGGTTGCCGAAGCCAGGTCCAGGGATGTGGGCAGAGGAATAGCCAGAATAGACCCGGATATCATCGACTTCATCGGTCTGACCACGGGAGATGTGGTTATAATCGAAGGAAACAAAAGAACCGCCGCTCTTTGCTGGCCCGGATATCCCGAGGACAGGGGGCAGGGCATAATTAGAATAGACGGAACCATAAGAAGGAACGCAGGGGTGGGAATAGATGACAGAGTGATAATAAGAAAAGGTCACGCTCAACCCGCTAAAAAGATCACGTTCGCTCCGACCGAGCCCATAAAAATAATGGGCGGAGAGGAATATCTCTCCCAGATTCTCGAAGGGAGGGTGATATCCCGCGGAGACACCATCGAGCTGAATGTTATGGGGAGGAGGATTGACCTTGTGGCCATGTCTTTCTCTCC
>JAJRVK010000001.1 GCA_024277315.1 archaeon
ATCCCTTGCGGTTATGTCCAGAAAAACCGTGTATCCCAGAACATGGCGCATTGCCTCGTCCATTCCTATGTTCTTCCCGGGCTTTCCCATTACGAGCGCAAGCTCGACCTCATGGTGAACGTTTTCGCTTTCCGGAGGAAGTACTATCCTGTTTTCCGGAGGAAGAAGGGAGGAAGGCGGTTTCAGAAAAATCACGGGTCTCTCAGGAACATCGGAGCCCATCTCTCTGGCATGCTCCGCATAGTTTCTGCCCAGACAGATTATCTTGCCCGGATTTAACCGATAAACGCCGTTTCCAAACGGGAGAGATATCATAGAACGGTATAGGATAGGGAATATATAGATTCGGGAGAAAACGAGGAAAAGTGCACTCTCGGGATGTTATGTATGGTGTTAAAATATAAAAAGAGGTTTGGGTCAGAGCCCTTTTTCTTTCACGAACTTCTCTATGACATCCTTCAAATCGGGTTTTCCAATCTCCTGAAGCTCGTACTTCACATGAATTATCGGCTTGTTGACCTTGACCACTCTGTTCAGGTCTATGGGGGTTCCCGAGACCACAATATCGCATTCCGCCTTGTTTATCGTTTCTTCCAGTTCCTTCATCTGCCTTTCTCCGTAACCCATGGCAGGTAGCACGTGCTCCAGATGTGTATATTTCTCGAAGGTATCGATTATGCTCCCGACAGCATAGGGTTTCGGGTCTATTATTTCCCCGGCCCCGAACTTTACGGCCGCAACATATCCAGCACCGTATTCCATTCCTCCGTGTGTCACAGTCGGCCCGTCCTCGACAACCAGTACTCTCTTGCCCCCTATCTGCTCGGGATTCTCAACTGTCAGCGGTGATGCGGCGTCGATTATCTTCACCGTTGGATTCACGGCTCTTATGTTCTCTCTGACCTCTTCTATATCGTAGGGGTCGGCGCTCTCCACCTTGTTTATGACAACAACATCCGCCAGCCTGACATTGACCTCTCCGGGATAGTAGGATATTTCATCTCCGGGTCTGAGCGGGTCTGCCACTGTTATGTAAAGGTCCGGTTTGTAGAATGCGAAATCATTGTTCCCACCGTCCCAGATTATCACATCCGCCTCTTTCTCAGCCTCTCTGAGAATCGCCTCGTAATCAACTCCGGCATAGACTATTCCGCCCATATCTATGTAAGGCTCGTATTCCTCTCTCTCCTCTATGGTGCATTCATTCTTATCCAGGTCTTCATAGGATGCGAAGCGCTGCACCTTCTGCTTCACAAGGTCTCCGTATGGCATCGGGTGTCTTATGGAAACCACTTTCAGCCCTCTGTCTCTAAGCATTCTGAAAATCTTTCTGGAAGTCTGGCTCTTTCCGCAGCCTGTTCTGACCGCACATACGGCTATGACAGGTTTTGATGATTCTATCATCGTGTGCTTAGGTCCCATGAGCATGAAATCCGCTCCAGCCGAATTTGCCATTGCAGACCTCTCCATAACATATTCATATGGAAGATCGCTGTATGCGAGAACGGCCAGATCCACATCTTTTTCTTTAATTATCTGCGGCAGATCATCTTCTGCAAGTATCGGTATTCCTTCGGGATACAGTTTCCCGGCAAGCTCCGGGGGGTATTTCCTCCCCTCTATGTCCGGTATCTGGGTTGCCGTGAAAGCGACCACATCGAACTGTTCATTATCCCTGAAGTATGTGTTGAAATTGTGAAAATCCCTTCCTGCTGCTCCAAGTATCACGACTCTCGTTTTTTCTGCCATTTTATCACCTTTGTCCCGCAGCATGGAGAGGATGTTTAAAGAGATTTCGGGGCAGCACAGGACACTATGTGGAGCTTCTCTTCGGAAGTTTTAAATACACCCTTATTTTAGATGAACCTAACACAATGAGACTGACCTAAAGGTGATGAAATGACCAGACTGAGCCATGTAAAACCCGGAAAAAAGGCAAGAATCGTTCATATGGGTGTCAAAGGACCGGCAGGAAGAAGGTACAGAGAGATGGGAATGGTTCGCGGAGAAATCATCAGAGTTATCAGAGTTGCACCTCTTGGCGATCCGATAGAGATTGAGCTTAAGGGTTACCATCTTTCTTTGAGGAAGGAAGAGGCGGAGCTGATAATAGTTAAGGTGATCGGATGAGCCGTGGCGGGAAGACTCGAATGGCAAAAATAGCTCTTGCGGGAAACCCAAATGTCGGTAAAACCGTTATATTCAATGAACTCACAGGCTCAAGACAGCATGTGGGAAACTGGCCCGGGGTTACGGTTGAAAAGAAGTCCGGAAAATACGCATACCGCGGCATTGAGATCGAAGTCATAGACCTCCCCGGAACATACAGTTTGAGCCCGTATTCGATAGACGAAAAGGTTGCCAGAGACTATATCGTGGAAGAAAAACCGGATGCTGTGGTTAACATAGTGGATGCATCGAACATAGAGAGAAATCTCTACCTTACGGTCCAGCTCCTGGAGGCAGGTGCCAATGTTGTGGTGGCCCTGAATATGATGGACGAAGCGGAATCAAAAGGAATGAAAATAGACATAGGGCGACTGTCCGACATCTTAAAGGTCCCTGTCGTTCCGATGGTGGCCGTCAAAGGAAAAGGCATCGGAGAGATGAAGGATGCGATCTATGAAGAAATAACCAGGCATAAAGAGCACAGACACATGGCGATAGGTTACGGGAAGGATGTGGAGAAGGCCATAGTTTCTCTGGAGGAGGATGTTGAAAGATGCCCGACACTCAGGAAGTACAGGAAAAGATGGGTGGCGATAAAACTCCTGGAGGAGGATAGGGAAGTCATCGGAAAGGTAAAGGATGCGGGATGCGTGCATATCGTCAAAAAAGCAGAGAATATTAAAAAAGAACTCGGAAAAAAGTTGGATGATGACCTCGAGACATACTTTGCGGATAAGAGGTATGAATTCGTCGATGATGCCCTCAGCATCGTTCTCGTAAAAGGAAAAAGAGTCTGGACGTTTTCTGATATGCTGGACAAGGTCCTTACACACAAAATCTTCGGAATCCCCATATTCCTTGCCATGATGTGGGCAGCTTTTCAGTTCACATTCGCCGTTGCGGTGCCGTTCATGGACGCGATAGACATATTCTTCCAATGGTTGGGTGAAGTCTCTATCCCAGCACTCAACAGTATATGGATTACAGACCCGGCGATACATTCTCTTGTTTCGGAGGGAATAATCGGTGGACTCGGAAGCGTGCTCATATTCCTTCCGAACATATTCCTTCTCTTTTTCGTGCTGTCGCTCATGGAGGACTCTGGATATCTGTCAAGGGCCGCTTTTGTCATGGACAGGGCAATGTATAAGATAGGGCTTCAGGGAAAATCGTTTGTTCCCATGCTTCTCGGTTTCGGCTGTAATGTCCCTGCCATAATGGCCACAAGAACCATTGAAGACAGAAGGGACCGGCTGATAACAATACTTGTTAACCCGCTCATGTCCTGCTCGGCCCGTTTGCCGGTATACATACTCTTTGCAGGCGCTTTTTTTGTCGGAATAGAGGGATCGGTGATATTCTCCATGTATTTCATGGGCATACTGCTGGCAATTGTCATGGCGGTTCTCCTTAGAAGGTTCCTTTTCAGGGGAAAGCCGTCTCCGCTTATAATGGAGATGCCTCCCTACAGGATGCCGACGCTCAAGAGCAGTGCGATACATATGTGGGAAAAGGGCAGCATGTTCCTGAAGAAGGCCGGAACAATAATATTTCTTGGCGTTGTGATAATATGGTTCCTTTCGACCTATCCTGGAGGGCCGGGTTCGGATATAGAAACCTCCTATGTGGCTACGATCGGTCACTTGGTCCAGCCGATATTCGCACCTCTCGGATGGGACTGGAAGGCGGCAATAGCCCTCATATTCGGCTTTATCGCCAAGGAGATAGTGGTCGGAGCGTACGGAACATTCTATGGAATATCCAATGCCGATGAGGAAAGTGCGACTCTGAGAGGTGAGCTGCACAATACATTCACCCCTGTGAGTGCATATGCCTTTATGGCATTCGTCCTGATTTATGTACCCTGTCTTGCGACCATAGGCACAATAAAATCAGAGACTGGTTCATGGAAATGGACGCTGTTCGCAGTCGCTTATATGGTGTCGCTGGCTTACATGGTTGCGCTTGTGATAACCACTGTGGGTCATCTTCTGGGGTTTGCATGAGGTGATAAAATGCATGGAAAAGTAAGAGCAATCGGGGCATATTCCGCTCTAATAGGAATTGCATACATGGTATATGGATTGATCGAAATACTGGAATGGATGATAGGAACCCTGCAAATTCCGCTATCTCCGAGTCCGGACATATTTGCAGGTTTCATACTCATCATCATCGGCACCATCCTGATATATCGTATCGGGTCTCTGCTGGATATGAAATACGAAGGGCTCTCCTTTCTCTTTGTCGGTCTGGTGCTTTCGGCGATAATCGGAATCATGTACATACTGATAATGGGAGCGGATGCTCTGGATGCGTTGGTTGTGGGAGAACCATGGAACTTCGATCCTACGACATACAATCTCCCCGCCATAGTGCTGTTCATTCTCCTGCTTCCGGGCTGGCTGATAGTCAGAGACAGAGAAGGATTCGGTGAGTAAGATGTTCAGGGAGATAAAGGAAGAACTCAGGAAAGGACCCACAACAATTGACGAACTAGCAAGAAAACTCGGAGTTTCAAAGGGAATGGTAGAGGATGCGCTCCGCCTAATGACGGAAATGGGAATACTCGAGGAGAGATATCCGCATGGATGCACCGCTAAGAGCATTACCTGTTCATTCTGTCCGGTAAAAAACAAATGCGGAATTGCGGAGTACAGAACATACGGGCTGAAAGAAAAGACTAATAAGCAGTCCTGAATCGCGAAAGGTGAGTGGAAGAGAGGAGCGTTCCGCGAGCATCGCGCTCATAATAACCACCCTGATATGGGGCAATTCCTTCGTCGCCATAAAGATACTGATCGAAGAAATGAATCCTTTTGCAATAGCCGCACTCCGTTTCCTCATTTCCGCACCGTTTTTCCTCGTATTTCTCTGGGTAAAGAGAAGGGAATGGAGGATAGAGAAAAGGGACAGACTGCTCTTTCTTTTCATGGGCCTAATCAGCGTTCCTCTCTACCATCTCCCGCTCAACTACGGGACACAGTTCATCCCGGCCGGAACGGTTTCCATCCTCATAGCCCTGAATCCGGTATTCACCGCGCTCTTCGCGGCCATCGCTCTTAAGGAGAATATCAGAGGATGGAAGGCCGTCGGAATATTCCTGGGATTCTTCGGTGCCGCCACTCTGGCGATGAGCCATGGAAGGGTCGAATTCAGACACATTCTCGGAGTTGTGCTGGTTATGATCGCACCTCTGAGCTGGGCGGTTTATACGGTCATAAGCAAACCACTGCTCAAAAGATACGACCCGATAGAGCTCACGGCATATCTCACCCTTATCGGAGGAGCGGCACTCTTTCCGTTCTGGCCCGAGACTGCGAGGGAATCCATGACTCTCTCATTGAACGGATGGCTCGCCATGTTCTACATAGGTTTCATATGCGTTTCAATAGGATACACGGTGTGGTACTGGGCGCTCTCAAGGATGGAAGCGTATAAAACAGCCATGTTCGTATATTTCATCCCTCTCTCAGGGCTGATAGGCGCCTACTTCTTTCTCGGAGAGATTCCGGGACCAAGTGCAATTCTGGGAGGAGCCATGATTCTGCTTGGGATATGGATTGTGAACTGGAAAGAAAATCTCCTGAACCGATAATTTTCGGTATCGTCCCAATTTATACCGCAAAATGATACATCAAAAAATCGTGCCATGTCCATAAACAATCTGTCAATCCCTCCATCATCGCAGGTGAAGTGTTTCTCCTGTATTCGTTTATGAAATCCCAGTAGAAT
>JAJRVK010000007.1 GCA_024277315.1 archaeon
GCCCCTACCGTCCGTAGAAGACATATGGCGCTTATTATGAGTATGATATCGGCCTCTATGAAGAAAGCACTCCTGTTCGAACCCACTATGTTGAGAATCAGAAAGAAGAACAGGATATTTATGATATCTTTCTTTCTGTGTGCTATCCTGTTTTCCACGCCGAACTTCACCAGGAACCTCGATATGATGAACGGCACAATTATGAGAAAAATAATGGATTTGAGCACTGATAACATACTTATTTCCTCACCCAGTAGTGCTTTCGCCATAAAAGGAGTCAGGAGAACAGAAGATAGATAGACCCCGCCGGTACCCGAGAGAGCGAGCTCAACATCACCGTCGAGCACCTTTGAAAACGCGACTAGACCTATGGCAGACGGGACAACGGACATTATTACGAATCCTTTGAGGAACTCAGGGTTTTCGATGAAGAGATACGCAGGTACAAGGGTCATTATCGGTGAAACGGTATAAACCAGTATTACCGGCAGAAACACCCCTTTTTTCCCTTTTGTTTTCATCCTTTCAAAATCGATCTGCATGATCGATAGTGTCATTATCGCTCCCAGAACCAGATATGTGCTCTCCTTGGCTCGGTAGGAGAAACCTGTCAGTATGCCAATTAACAGGGCAATCATTATTATAAAACTGCTGTTAGATAACAGATTCCTGGCGCGCATCGAAACCCGTTAGAATCCCCAGTATGCGTGGGCAAATTCCACGACTATTGCCACGACAATGGAGGCTATCACTACGGCGATGGCCGGTATCTTGGGCGATTTCTCATCTTCCGCATCGAAATACCTTATAAGTCCGGCAGCCGAATGAAATCCTTCGTTTTTCTTTGCCATATTATCGCTCCCTATTTACCTCTGTCCTATATAAGGATTGCTAAGAAGAGGTCGATCAGAACGAGAGAAAGTATATCCAGAAATGCCAAGCTCTTCCCCATTGCACCCACACTCATTGGTACGGCAACAAGTTTCGCAGGCGTCCCGCTTCCGAAGACCCTGACCGTCACATCTCCAGATGCCATCCCGACATCGCAATCATGCATATCAGATAAGGCCGATTTTACGGATTTTACGGCGGCTTCGATGATTTCCTTACGATATCCCGCACTACCCACGGGGTTGCTACCACCGTCGATTCGATTTACATAGTGGTTGTCTGTGGTCATCACCTCTGCTTCATCCACGAGATTTTTGAGAGCGCTCAGCACCTCATCCCTTAGCCCTTTCACCATGTTGTTTGCATCCATGACCACATAGGCGCTCCTCTTCCCTCCGGCTTCGACGACCAGTGAGATTATTCCCATCGGGCCTATCCCGTGCTCAATTACAAGCTTCTCATGCCTTCCTATCCCGATTTTCGCCGGACCGAGTTCAGATTCTTTCAGAAATTTCGCCGCCTGCATTACCGCTTCCTCAATATCACGGTATTTTCTGGAATGGACAAAGGTCTCGTGAGCGCTCTCCGTCGAGCAGTTGTGGGCATCTATGAATATCAGGCCTTTGTATCCGTATTCAGCCACCTTTTCTTCCAGAAGCATTGCCACCGCAGGATCGACATCTTCTGTCCCATCGGGATGAGAGCTCTCCACAATGAGGAGGTGTTCCCCGAAGCGCTGGGCAAGTACCTTAACCCCGCCTTCCATTCTCACAGGAGCGGAAACCATCACCTCCTCGCCCCTCATTTCTTCGATCGTCTTCGCTATCTTAATAACCTCGCTTTCGTCCACGGGATTCATCTCATGCGTCGAGGCTCCATGAGGAGATATCAGATTTCTGCAATCCAGGAGTTTAGAGAGTTTTTCAGGCATATTGCTTCCGCCCACTTCTCCGAACGGTCCCATGTGGGCCGTGTGGACAGCCATTATACCATGAACTCTTCCATTCCTGCGGAAAGATAAAAACCTTATCTGGATACTGGCATCCGTACCGAAACCCCTGAATATCCTCTCAAGCATCCTTTTTCCCAGCTCTGTCCTCTCTTTATAGTGCTCAAGTGTCCATCTCGTGAATTCCAGTCCGCCAACGCCCAGAACCCTTTTAAGAGGCCTGTCCATGGTCTCTGTGAAGATGAAGGAGAAAAGTATGGATGTGGATGCATAGAGAGAATAGAGAGTTATCGGGATAAGTGAAGCCCCGGAAAATGCGAGGATATAGCCCAGCATCTGAGAGAGAGGATATGTGAGCGTGAGAGCCATAGCGTTTCTTCTGCTGGTGCTTATTATTGATGCGAGATAGGCCCATCTCAACCACAGTGGCAGGGCGAAGGAGATGAAAAATAGGGATGTGAACACATCGCCGCCAGTGAAAACCTCTCCTCCTAAAAAATTTCCAAGGAAAAAGAATAGAAAAAGGAGGGCTGCGGACATGAAACTCTGAAAAAGACCCAGAAAAAGCTCCGTTTTCAGCCAGTATCTCACATTGAGAAGTCTGGCAAGCGGGATTGCGAATAGAGCCGACAGATAGGCCGGAACGGCGAAATAAAGCAGCGCTATCGTATAATTTCCGAAAAGAAAACCTGAAAGCAGGGATATAAGCAATATGAGAAGAGCGCTCACCCACCAGCGTGGGGCCGAGAAAACAAACCTGGTGTTTCTACCCAATTTCTTCGTTTCCCCGAGGTTCATGATTTCACTGCCTCTATTATCTTTCCGAGACTGTTTTCAAGATCCTCAGATTCCTCCACAATGGTGCCTGTGACGACAATATCGGCTCCCGATCTTATTGCATTCTCAGCAGCACCGGCATTTCTTATACCTCCGCCAACGATCAGAGGTATGGATATCTCGGATTTGACAGCAGAAACCATCGTGTCCGGAACAGGTTCCGGAGCTCCGCTTCCGGCTTCCAGATATATCAGCTTCATTCCGAAGAATTCAGCGGCGAGAGCATATCCTACCGCCATATCTATCTTATCTCTCGGCACAGGCTCCGCCATCCCGATCTCGCCCACCTTCATCCCTGGCTCAATCACTATGTATCCCATGGGTATCGGTTCTATGCCCACCTTCTTTATGTACGGCGCGGCTATCATCTGCTGCCTCACAAGAAAGACAGGGCTTTTTGAGTTGAGCAAACTCATGAAATATATTGCATCGGCATATGCGCTTATGGCGCTGGCAGATGTCGGGAAGATTATCACCGGAATTTTTACTTTATTCTTCATGGAGATTATCGTATCGTCCATTTTTTTCTGAGTAACTCCGGTTGAGCCGCCGACCATTATAGCATCCGTCCCCAGTTTACAGGCATTTTCAGCCAGCTTTCCGGCGTCTTCTGCAGGCTGTTTATCAGGGTCTATGAGAGTCATGTGCAGCCTCTCTTTCTCAAGCTTTTTGAGTATGTATTCAAGAACCTTCATGGAATTTGGAAAAGAGGAGAAGGTATTTAAAGGCTTCAATGATTTAAAAAAATTGCAGATATTATTAAATAATAGAATATCTTAATAAAAATGCCGACACGCTCATAACCACACCGGCGAACACGATGGTATGAAACAATCCATTTTTTATATATATTTTTGTCAGTAAATATATAAAATAAATCACAAAGATTACAGAAAATATAAATGCTGTTGGGGTGTATGATTCGACAAACAACAGGTGCCAGCCATATTTTCCTAGTTTTTGCCGACCTAGAAGGATGATTAAATTTATTAAAAACGGATATATAAAATATATGGAAGAATTTAATATAAACGATTTATTTATTGAATGATTTTCATCATCTGATTTCGGTTTTAAAAAAGTATTCACAAGAAATTTAACTGAAATCTTCTGTTCTGGATGTTTTTCTCTGTAATCTCTAATTAGAAACAACCAAGTTATGAATATAACGAATATTAAAAAAACACAAGGAGTAGAGAACAAAAGAAAATAAAGAAAAAATAGGACATGATTATCTACAATGTAAGAATATAAATAGACAAAAAATATTATAATAAATATTAACATAAATTCTGGTGAGAAACTTTTAAATATATCTCGCTTAAAAAATATAATAAATATGAAGGATACAACGAATAATGAAATAAAAATATTGGGGGGAACTATTGGAAAATACATTAAAAAGGCTGGAGCAGACAAAAAACATATTAGTATGTAAATATAAGTATAGTCTAGATATATATAAATTATCGACATGATGGCTAGCAACATAAATGTTAAAGATGAAAGAGTGCGGAGCCATTTGTTCATAATCAAAGTTAAGAATAATACTTTATAAAAATTTTGCTTCTCTGAGATACATACACCCCGCTCATTATCAGCGCTCCATACAATAACATCTGTGGAGACAGATTTTCTCCCAGAAACATGGAGGAAAACACCACACCAAACAGAGGAATCAGAAAGACATAGGCCGATTGCCTTGAAACCTCGTTGTCTTTCAGAACCACATACCAGAGAAAGTAAGGGATTAGCGTGAATACCGAGAGAAACAATAGCGCCCCGAGAATCATCGGACTCATCGCCGGAATCCCGGAGCTCAAGGAATAGAAGGGCAGAAGAAACAGCGTACCCAGGAAATAGGACCAGGTGATTATCGATAGAGGGGAGGCCTTTCTGAGAAGGTCCTTTCCGATTATTCCGGAGGCAGCATAGGAAAACGCAGACATAAGTATGAGGAATTCCCCGGCAAGGCTGCCCGCTTCCACCTTTTTCAACCCACCGGTGGACAGGAGAACCGCACCGGAAAAGGCCACGAGCACTCCCAGCCCTTTGTGGAGGGTGAATTTTTCCGAAAGAAAGAGTGAAGCCAGAATAAGGACGAATATCGGACTCATGGGCTGGAGTATGCTTGCAACCGATGCCGCAGTCTCCGGGTCCATCATGCGCATGCCGAAGTTCTGCATCAGGTCGGGAAGGGGGACGACAAAAAGGGAGAACAGAAGGAATAGCCGCCATCTTCCTCCGATGTCCCCAATGATGGCATCTTTTCTCGAAATGAAAAACGGAAACAGAGCTAGGGACCCGAGGGCGAACCTGACAGTTGACAGGGCGATCGGGTCGAAATAGGCGAGCAGATACTTTATAACCGGAAATGATAGAGCCCACACGACAACACAGAAGAGGAGCGCTCCGATCTGCACTGTTTTCGATTTCACGGGAGGAAAGCGGGGTGATAAATAATGTGTTTGTTCAACCCGAAGAGATGAAGAGGCCACCAAAAATCTTTTATACCGAGGTTCTTTAACTCTCTTCCCCAAAAAACAAAGGAGGTATAACAAATGACAGACGAAAACATAGTCTTCATAGGACGCAAACCTGCCATGAACTATGTGCTGGCAGTGGTAACCCAGTTTAACAGTGGGTCGAAAGAAGTGGTCGTGAAAGCAAGAGGTAGGGCAATAAGCAGGGCTGTCGATGTGGCTGAGATTGTCCGCAACAGGTTCGTTCCGGATGCGGAAGTGAAGGAAATAAAGATAGCCACAGAGCCCGTGGAAGAAGAGGGAAGGACTGCAAACGTTTCTTCCATTGAGATATATCTCGAGAAACCATAAACCCACCTCCTTTTATTTTATATTTTTCTGTTTTGAAACTTTCATACATTCCCAAATCCTTAAATCCCAGAGCGATTCGGTACTGTGAACCCTCTTGAAGAGCTTGCGGAGATGATACTTTCCGGAAAAATAACGAGCAAGGATGATCTGAACAGAGCGAAGGTGAGGATATCCGGAAAATATCGTCTTGACAGAATACCTTCCAATACGGAGATAATGCGGTACATTCCCGAGGAGCGAAGGGAGGAATTCTACCACATAATCAGAATAAAGCCCACCCGCTCCCTTTCGGGTGTTGCGGTCGTTGCGATAATGACCTCTCCGTATTCGTGTCCTCACGGAAAGTGTATCTACTGCCCGGGAGGTCCGGAAAGGGGTACCGCCCAGAGCTATACGGGACATGAGCCGGCCGCCATGAGAGCCGAACAGAACGAATTCGATTCCTATATGCAGACAAGGAACAGGATAGCGCAACTTGAAGAGATCGGACATCCCACGGACAAGATAGACCTGATAATCATGGGAGGCACATTTACGGCAAGACCTGCCGGGTATCAGGAAGCGTTCGTAAAAGGGGCCTTCGATGCCATGAATGAAGCCATTTCTAAAACTCTGGAAGATGCACAGATGAGAAATGAGAGCGCCAGACACAGATGCATCGGACTGACTGTGGAAACAAGACCGGACTGGTTCCTGGAAGGACAGATAAATGAAGCGTTGAAACTGGGGGCAACGAGGGTGGAACTGGGGGTTCAGACAACTTTTGACGAAATTCTCGAAAAGATCGAGCGCGGACATACCGTGGCTGACAGCATAAAATCGACAAAGCTGGCAAGGGATGCCGGGATGAAGATAGCCTATCACATGATGCCCGGACTTCCGGGTTCCGATGAAAAGAGGGACCTCGATTCTTTCGGAAGAATATTCACCGACCCGGATTTCATGCCGGACATGCTGAAGATATATCCCACTCTGGTCATCGAAGGCACGGAACTCTATGAGATGTGGAAAAGGGGAGAATATGAGCCTCTGGATACCGAAAAGGCCGCAGAGCTGATAATGAAGGTAAAAGAAATAGTACCTCCCTGGATCAGGATACAGCGCATCCAGAGAGACATCCCGGTGCAGTACATAGTGGCAGGGGTGAAGCGCAGCGATTTGAGGGCATATGTTCTTCAGAAGATGAAGAAGCAGGGGAAGAGCTGCAGGTGCATACGCTGCCGCGAGATAGGTCACACCCGTACGGACATCAGACCGGAGGATGTTTCTCTCGTCAGAAGAGAGTATGAGGCAGGCGGAGGGAGGGAGATATTCCTCTCGTTCGAGGGTCCAGATATGGAGCTCATAGCCTTTGTCAGGCTGAGAAAGCTTCCCGAAGATTCCTGGAAGAAAGAAACCGGGGAATACGGCGCGATAATAAGGGAACTGAAGGTCTTCGGCTCACAGGTGCCCATAGGCGACGAACCGAAGGGAAGATGGCAGCACAGAGGCTATGGGAAAAAACTTGTGGAGGAAGTGGAGCACATAGCAAGGGATGAGTGGGGCACGGAAGGCATTCTTATAATGAGCGGTGTCGGTGTGAGAGAGTACTACGAAAAACTCGGATACGAAAGGGTTCTGCCGTACATGGGAAAGAAGTTCTGACTATTTTTTCCCTTTACCTGACTTTTTCTCCTTTTTCTTCTCCTTAAAGCCTTTGTCAAGGGCAAGAGCACCATATAGAAGGGTCTCGATGTTCTCGGCCACGTACTTCCACATCTGATAGACCTCCATGTTCTCGGACATGTGAAGGTCAGCAAAAATCTGTATCCTGACCAGAGAGAGCCGCAGTTTATCGGTTTTCCTCATCTTCACGACATTTTCCAGGCAGAACGGCAGATCATCCGGGTATTCGAGGAGGTGTACGAGGGTCTCCTGCCATTTTTCTAGTTTTTCCGGTTTCTTATCGCCGGTGACGACGGAGACCGCCGAATAGTCATATTTTTCCCCGTTGAGAGTTATCTTTTTCGCCATGCTATCGCCGACCCATGAACCACCGAGTAATAAATCTTACCAAGGGCTCGCAAAAGATTTAATCCCTCTTCCGTATCGGCTCATGTGACCGGGATACCTGAGTCCCACCCGAGATATCTCTCGCTCGTGACCAGAGAACGGCTCGTGGAGATGATGCACAGGGGCATTGTGAGTGAGGCCGGACTGATAGCCCACGGCAGGGGAGAGGCATTCGACTATCTGATAGGCGAGAGGACGAACGACTTCGCGGCGGAGGCCGAGAGAGCGGGTGTTGCGGCTCTTCTTCTCGCGGAAAAGCCCGTTGTGTCGGTTAATGGGAATGCGGCGGCCCTGGCAGGAAAGGAGTTGATAGACCTCGCAGGGCTTATGGGTGCCAGAATGGAGGTGAATCTTTTCCACAGAACGGAGGAAAGAGTCGACAACATAGTCAGATACCTCGAATCTCTGGGAGGGAGAGAGATACTCGGGCCAGAACCAAATGCCAAGATTCCGGGGCTTGAACATGCCCGGGGTCTCTGCCATTCGGACGGTATATATTCCGCGGATGTCGTGCTTGTGCCTCTCGAGGATGGCGATAGGGCAAAAGCCCTTAAAAAAATGGGCAAGACTGTTATAACCATAGACCTGAATCCTCTTTCAAGGACCGCAAAAACTGCGGATATAACGATTGTCGATAACATAACAAGGGCGGTTCCGAACATGGCGAAACTTGCCGAAAAAATGTGCCGTAGTTCTGCGGATGAACTTAGAGATATACTAAAAAGATACGACAACGGAACCGTTTTGAGGAGCGCTCTCGCATGTATTGGCAGGAATGCACGGATAAGCGGAGAGTGGCGGATGTAGGAAAATAATATATAGTGCTATTACTTTCATTCTTCAGTCCCACTCAGAGGTGCGAGTATATGACGGCAAAGAAATCTCTCAACAAGATGCTCAGCTTGATGGTTGTAGTGTTATTCATAATGAGCCCGATGGCAATTCTGCTGCAGAGTTCGGGAGCCAATACCTCCCAGGAAAACACCATAAAAGCGGTAACGGACCTCGTTATCACGGGCACATTCGTTATAGACGAGAACACGATAGACCCCATAACCGGCCAGAGAGGAATGTACGGCCAGGACGGAAACATTACCGTTGCCAGCGGAGGAACTCTTATAATACAGAATGCAAAGCTGTACTTCCTCCAGGACAATGGAAACGACCCGACCGACCCGACCGATGACCATCATTACTGGCTCAGGGTGCAGAGCGGCGGAAACCTGATAATGGATAATGCGACTCTCACGGTGGTTGACTGGGCTGTGAACCCCTATCTAAAACTTCCGGTTACCATAGAGGGCAGAGCGCAGCTGAACAACTCCGTTCTTGCTTTCCCCGGAAATTTCACGGTTTTCAACGGAATTCTGTATGCGAACTACACCACCTTCAAAGGACTGGACAATGTCTTGACATACGATTATAACCAAGATGGAACCCCAGACTCCTTTGATGTGGATGATAATGATGACTGTCCGTTGATGAGATTCATAAACAGCACCGTTGTGTTTGCCGATTCAAAGGTAGAGAGTTATTATGAGAATATATATTTCCCTACTACACTGACATTTTATCCATCTCAGAAAGGCGCTACCGACAATACAGGAGAAGACATCCAGAATCTTTCTCTGAGTAGAGCGTATTATCCTGTAAATTCAACAGAGGAGATGTATATCGATGCTTTCTCTTCAGGAGCCTTGCCCTATGACCTTTCCTCATATGGCCCCATTGTTTCTGCAACTCTCACAATAAGTTGGGCGGGAGATGTCGCTTATAACGGTACGGGTTATGTATGGGTCGGACAGGATGGAGCACCGCAACAGACAGCCATACAGCCCACGGGTAGCGGCGGAACAGAGACTCTGGACCTTGTATCTCTTGGATTTAGGAATATCGAGGACATAAGGCGGATGGACGTGAATTTCACACACGACGGAAACAATGGCACTCTCCCCTTCGATATTATTAGTGTGGAGGTCACCCCATTATACGAAATGAATATCACCGTAGATGGTGGAAAATTCTATGCGATAAACACATATTTTGATCTCGATTTCAGAGATGTGCAGGATGCAAACCAGGGTTTGCACAATATTTTGGTGACTAGAAACGGCGCCGAAATAAGGTTCTACAACGTAACCGTGGATGAAAGCGAGACCGGGGGAACGCATCCCGATTTCGTGTTTCTTCCGGAAGATACTTCGGAGATTTACTTTTATGGGTGGTTAACCGTGAGTTCCACGGACGGCAACTCTACCGATCCGACTCCAGTTCCATACTGCAATATAACTGCGGAATACTATGCACCTTCGCCTGATGCCATAAACATCACCGGAGAGAACAACACACTCCACAACGGCGATCCCATTCTGGAGTACCTCAACAGGACTCTGACTGACAGAAACATAGATGAAAACAATTACAACACAACAAACGCCTCGGGAATCGGTAAAATCCCGCTTTTAAAGAACCTGATAACCTCTTTGGACCTCAATGGAATATTCCTTGGAAACTATCTTGTGAGGGTGGATGAAGACGTTAAGAATACGAGTCTAACACAGCAGGTGAATTTTGCCCCTTATCCTCAGATAACTTCGGAAAACAATAGCTTCACCGCAACTTATTCCTTTTCCTGGGAATATCCACCAAGAGACCTGACGGTTTCGGGGATTTCGATTTCTCCGGCCACCATCATAAGAGGAGACCGTGTGTGGACTAATGCCACCATTCAAAATGTCGGAGGAATAAACGTAACCGCCCCCTTCGATGTGGATATCCTGGTCGACGGGACGGTTGTTAATAGCACCACCGTGAATCAGATGGTCGAGAGAAACGGCGGCACAGTAAACGTTTCAATGAGCTGGCAGACAGCATACGGCGACTACGGGAATCGGCAAATAACCGTTGTTGTCGATCCGGCTGGAAATGTCGCAGACGGCAACATAAGCAACAATTCAGCATCAACAGATTGTTTCGTAAATGCGCTTTATGACCTCTCAATAATTCCTCTACACATATGGTGGGAAAACACCACTTATGGTGACAATTACACGAATATAAACCTGACAGTCTATGCCAATGTAACAAATGAGGGGTATGCCAATATTACGGGAGACATAACCGTGAACTTCTATGTTGACGGGATATTCAAAGGTTCTGACATTATAAACGGCATAACGAGTGGCGGTTATGCTCTTGCAAGTGTTGTTTACAGCACAGACACGGCGGGAGAGTACAATGTTTCGGTGGAAATTCTCGTTCCGGCGGGAATTGACGACGACAATATGACAAACAACACGGCATACAGAATTCTCTCGACGGAGCCTGTTCCCGATCTGATAATAGAGTCCGTATCCTTCAATCCCTCTCCGGTAATAGAGAGTTTCAATACGGTGATAAATGCCAGCGTAAGGAATCTCGGGGAGACGTATGCCGATGGCACAATAACCGTGGACTTCTATGACAACACGACCGGAGAATACATCGGTCAGAGTTCCGTGCTCGCAAATGTTTCCGTCGGTTCCTATTCGTATGTAACGATAGTGTGGACGGCCAGGGCTCCGATAAACACATATCATACGATATTCTGCGTCGTTTCTTTCACTCCATCGGGGACGAATCCGCCGGAAATGGATACTACGAACAACGCAAATACCGGAGACATATTCGTAAGCCCATATGTGGATCTGTCGATTTCCGATTCGGATGTGGCTCTTCTGCCCACAACACCATATACATATCAGGAAATCAACATAACAGCCACCTTTTACAACACCGGTAGCGAGAGCATAGCCGATGCCTTCGATGCCCTGATGACCCTTTACCTCGGGACGAATCAGGTATATGTGAACTATTCCGGTCTGTGGAGCGGGGAGATTACAGATAAGAACGGAACACATTCGTATACGGGAACCGGACCGAGGTATTTCACGGTTATAGGAAACGATGTCACCGCCACATTCAGGAAAGAGGATGCGACGAACGATACGCTTGTTCTTGAGATGATTGAAGACGGGGTTGTTAGAGGACACGTGGAAACGGTAGCATATTATGGAGAGGTCACACTTTCGTATGTCTTCAACAATCCCGGAAATGTTATTTACGGCGATACCGTATACGGACTGAGCGCCGGACAGTCATATACAATGCGCACGGCAACATATGTGAACACATCAGGCGAGTATGTCATAATGGTTTCTGTTGATTCCAGAGACAGAATTGTAGAGACCTTCGAGACCAATAACACCGCTCTTTACTATCTGACCGTTCTTCCGACACCGGACCTGATAATAGACTCCATCGGTTTCGACCCGTCACCTGTTGTCGAAAGTTTCAACACAACTATTAACGCCACTGTAACGAATATCGGCGAGACCTATGCCAACGGGACGATAACAGTCGATTTCTACGACAACACGACAGGTCAGTGGCTCGGACAGAACATCACCACAGCGAACCTGTCAGCCGGCTCTTCGCTGTATCTTCATTTGGTATGGAATGCCAGAAGACCCGTCAATACATACCATACCATATATGCGGTGGTCTCATTCGCCCCTGCGGGCTCAAATCCGCCGGAAATGAACACGGGGAACAACGGAAATACCGCCGACATACTTGTCAGACCTTATGTGGATATCTCAATCTCAGACACGGACATAACCGTTACTCCTGCAAGTCCGTACACATACCAGCGGATAACTGTAAATGCGACCGTGCACAACAGCGGAAATGAGAGCGTGGGGGCATTTACGGTTGCGATATATATCGACGGGACTCTGAGCAATGCACAAGAAATAGGAGGGATGCTGCCTGGAGCGACTGCAAATGTTTACTTTGATTTCAATGAGAGCAAGGCCGGGACATATGTAATCGAAGTAGTGGTCGATTCGAAAGGGGTCATTTCCGAGGTTGATGAACTCAACAACACCGCCATATATATTCTAACAGTTCTCCCCACGCCTGACCTTATAATATCCGATATGAGCGCATCTGAGACCGTGGTGGAATATGACAATGTGACCATAACCGCAACAGTGACGAACATCGGCGAGACCTATGCCAATGGCACCATAACAGTCGATTTCTATGACAATACCACCGGCCAGTGGATAGGTAATGCTTCTGTTGCAACAAACCTTTCTTCGGGAGATTCCACCGATGTCTCGATTGTGTGGACTGCCGTGTCACCAGAGGGGGAGCGTTCCTTTTATGCAGTTGTTAGCTTTTCTAATGGTGCCGGAGACCCGCCCGAGACCAATACCGGCAATAACAGATATGAAATGGAATCCACGGTTTATGTCAAACTCTCGATAGACCTTGCAATAAGCGATACCGATATAACATATACGCCGGCTGCACCCCTGACATATCAAAGGATAACAGTAAGTGCGACTGTATATAATATAGGACACAGAGATATAACCAATCAATTCACGGTCAGCTTCTTAGAAAATGATATTCCTCTCCATGGCTCTCCAGTAACAGTTAACGGTTTGGGTGCGGGAGACAGTATAACGGTCCAAGCCTGGTTCTGGATAAACAATACTCTTTCCAGTGCCATTCCCGTCTCTGTGTTCGTAGAAGTAGATTGGGGTGACGCAATCTCAGAATCGAACGAATCGAACAACCAGGCATTCACTACCATTTATGTCGGTCCGAGACCGGAATTCTCCATAAGCTCGATTAGTGTTCTGACTCAGAATGTGGTGGACAACCATGATGTCACCATAGCCGCTGAGATAAAGAACAAGGGAACGGATTGCACAGGCACTGTTACCATATATTTCTATGACGGAGACCCGGATGCCGACGGAACCCTGATAGGAACGGTTTCATATACAGATCCGGCTGCTGACTGGCAGGCAACAGCTACCGTTACATGGCATGCCTCGGGCGTAGGATATCACACGATATATGTCAGTATAGTGGCCTCGACCTCGCCTCCCGAAGGAAATGTTGATGACAATACTGAGACACAAATAGTGAATGTCCTCCCGAGACCTGACCTCACGATAACTAACATTACATTCCTCAGGAACGGAAATATCATAAACAGCACATCCGCAATCTCTGAATGCAGGGACTTCGATGCGAATATAACAATAGAGAACATCGACGGGAGTTTGTCCGATTCAGGTGTGACTGTGTTCACTGTCTCCGTGTTTTCAGGTCCCTATGTGGATGGAGACTGGAGCAACCTCCTTGGAAACATAACATTCGACAATCAGACACTGCTTGACCGGCTGGATGATGGTGTCGCGGTGAACCTTACATTCGAGATTGACAGGTTTACACTTCCGGCAGGAACCGCAAACATCTATGTGTTAATCGATTCCGAAAACATCGTGGACGAATCCTCGGAAACGAACAATCTGATTAACGGGACTGTGGAGATAAGAGAGATGCAGTTAACTGTCTATATAACCAGCCCGATGAACGGACAGGAGATAAACATAGATGAGCAGAACAGTCTCTTCATTGTCGGTTCGACGACAGATTCCGTCGATAACGGGGCGGTTTCCGGAATAACCCTCAACATAGGCATCAGGAATGTCGAGACAGGCGCTCTGACAAGCGAGACAGTGGTCTCGGGTTCGGACGGAAGATTCAGCGCTCAGATCAACCTGCCCGCCAATCCGGGAAATTACGAGCTGGTCGTTACCGCCCAGAGACCGGACGGAACGGCACTCACACCCAGCTATGCTCCGATCAGCCTTTCCCTGCAGAGACCAGTGCCTGTCACCGAGTTCCCGTTCTGGATGATAATTCTCATCGTGGCCGCTATAGCCGCCGGAATAGTCGTCGGTGCGATTCTGTATCTAAGAAAGTACGCTCTCGGAAAGTATGTGGAGTGCGGACAGTGCGGAAAGATGATTCCCGCCGGTTCGGACAAGTGTCCCTACTGCGGTGCCGTGTTTGACAAGGAGACCGTCAAGTGCAGTGCCTGCGGCGCGTGGATTCCGGCCGATGCCAAGGAATGCCCGAAGTGCGGTGCCAAGTTCCTGGTAACCGGCAAAGAGATAGTGGACTACGAGACCCAGATGAAAAAGCAGTACGAAGAATTCGTTGAGAAGTTCAGAAGACAGGCCAGAGAACAGATGGGCAAGGACTTCACCGAGGAGAAGTTCCAGCAGTGGTGGAAATCCCAGAAATCCTATGTCACCTTCGAGGACTGGCTCAAAAGAGAGGAAGAGCGCAAGAAGAAAGGCGGAATCCTCTGTCCGGAATGCGGAGCTCTCAACAGCAAGACCGACATAGTCTGCCATGTCTGCGGAAGCCCGCTGAGACCCACAAAGAAGAAGCTCAAGGCGGAGGAAGGCATAGAGAAGGCAGCCATCTCGAAGATAGAGCTCCCGTCTCTGGAAGAGGAAAAGGAAGAGATTGGCGAAGAACCCTCGGAAGAAGGTGCCGAGGAAGAGGCGGAGGCAGAGGAAACCGAAAAACCACCTGAGGAAAAAGAGGCGGAGAAGGCGGAGGAAGGCGTGAAGATGCCTCTTGCCGAGGAGAAGAAACCGCCCGTGGTTCCGAAGAAGGTAGTCAAGAAAGTGGTTAGACAGCCGATAATTCCTCGGAAGAAGGAGGAAGGAGCACCGGCAGAGGAAAAGAGCGCTCCCGCCGCACCGGCCGTGCCTGAGCACCTGATTAAAGAGGTTAAGCCCGCAGGTGAAAAACCGGATAGCGAAACCCCGGAGGAGAAGCCGCCGGCAGTCGTACCCAAGAAGGTGGTCAGAAAGGTCGTCAAAAAGAAGGTGGTCAGGAAATAATCACCCGAAAAACGCTTTTTTTCCATTTTTTATTATCTTCATGGCCTTTTCGGGATTCGTTTTCAGAAATATGGCCAGTTTTTTAAGTATCCCGTCATTCTCTTCCAGCATATCGATTATCCTCTGGAAATCATTCTCTCTGGGTCTCGGGTCTATCTCTATTATCTGGGTATCTATCCTTTTTTTCCTGTATTTTGCAACCCTTTTTCCGAATTCCAGGTGCTTTCTGTATGTGTGATTGAGCGGGCGATAATTGTACTCCACCAGGACCACAGCCCTGCTTATGCCGAATTTCTTCAACTTTGTGACGGCGGGCATGGTCGATACCTTGTCGAAGTCCGCGTGAGCATCGAAGAGCTGTGCCAGTCCCGGCTCTTCCGGAAGAGCAATCTTTTTGAAAGGCGAGGAGAAGTATATGAAGCTCGTAGTGCATGAGGGAGCGCTACCCTTTATGTAAAAATAGGGCTCTATACCGTGCGATTTGAGAAAGCATGCCATGAGAGGAAGGTGCGGCGCTCCGGCATTTATAACGAAGAAAGTGCCCTTCTCCCCGTCCACAAGATCTCTTCTTTCCATCACATACTCCATCCCCAGAGCCAGAGCGCAGTCGTTGATATAGTCCTCCGCGAGCGGGTCTCTGGGAACGTCATCAAACGAGTCTTTCTCGAAATTCTCCGGGATTCTTGAATTCTCAGACCTGTATGTCCCGACTATCTTCTTATATATGCTCTTGCGCTTCTTCGGCACAAAAAGTGAATGAAAATCGTGTTTAAAAGGTTAACTGAGTATGATTCCGTCTTTCATTATCTTTTTTCTAGTGCCATCCGCATATACGACCTCAATATCCGGCTCTTTTATGAGGAAGTCCCGGTGCATTGACGAATCGTTTTTGCCGCCGTAGAAGTCAATGTTGTTCCCGAACGCTATGTGGATGGTCTTAGCCGCCTTCTCATCAACCAGCATGTTCCCGACAAGTTTCGCACCCGTGTTCAACCCTATTCCGAGTTCTCCTATCACAGGGGCCATTTCATCGGCGTTCAGCAGTTCTTCCAGCCTCTTTCTGAAATCTTCGTCATCACACTCTATCCTCACGACCCTTCCCTTTGAGATATGGAGTTTCACCGGCGAAGGAACGAAACCGAGGTCGCCTATGGTCCCGTCTATGACCGCTACACCCTCCGCACCATCCTCATGCGGAGCGCACCATATCTCTCCGGCAGGAAGGTTTCCTACCTCCCTTTTTCCTATCTTTATGTCTGTCTGGAACTTCCTGCCCCGAATCCTGAGGACGAGGTCCGTACCGTTTTTTGTCGTCACCTTCAGGGTGTCAGCACCATCAAATATATCCATGAGCTTCCTCGCGTTTTCCCACATCTCACCGTAATCCACATGAAGAGCGCCTTCTATGAACATGTCCTTCGTAATCCCGGGAGCGTGTGCCACTTTCGCACCTTTTTTTATCTCCATATCTATAAGTTTCACCCGGAAGGGGGTCTCTTCAGCGCTGGACTTGAAAGCGTTTATGCAGATATCGGGATTGTTTATCTTCTCGATCAGATGCTTCGGCACATCCTTAAGAGGTCTGTTTCCGGGAAGCGTTATGAGTTCCGAACACAGCCCCAGTCTCTTGCATGCCTCGTGAAAAGCCAGGGCTATTTCCTCGCATTCTCTGTCCGTTATAAGCTTCACATCGTCTTCCTTCTCCGCCTCAACAACATGTTTGAGCGCCCTTTCGGCCTGTTCAACCATTATCATGAATTCTCTGTCATACATGGGAACACGGAAAGGATTTGCCATATACTTTATTTAAGTCTTTCTATCTGGATAGGAACGGGTTGTTTAAAATCAATCTCGAAGAGCATTTTAATGCATGTATGGGTGAATCGCATATTTATGTATGGTAATGCAAAAGTAGAAATACTAAATATGTCATATGGGCTATCATGAAGAAAAAAGACGTAATGGTCCTCAACGACCCTGAAATCGTAAAGGTTGCAACGGAATCCACGAGAAGAAAGATACTATCGCTCCTGAGAGTCAACGACCTCAGTATCTCACAGATATCGCAGATACTGGGAAAGGACCAGTCCACGGTTTACAGGCACATCAAAAAGCTAGAGGCTCACGGGCTGATAAAGGTAGCGGGTGAAAGAAAGGTTCACCACATACCGGAGGCGCTCTACGGAAGAGTGGCCAAAACATATATAATAATACCGGAGATCGACAGAAACGAGCACAACTCCATAGTTTATTACAAGAGAGGCACCGCCAAAGAGGCCATGAACGCCATAAAGGCAATGGGGTACAGGATAGACAACGAGAGGATATTCTCCAGGGATTTCTTCCGCTTCTTGGACGCACTCGACAAGGCGACAGCCGACGAGTGGAAAAAAATAGAGAAGAAGAACATAAATATGGACAACAGAACGTTCATAAATACATTCCTACTGCTCGCTATGTTGAAAATAAACGAGAATCCGGATCTCAAAGACTATATGGAAGAGCTGGGTGAGCTGGTAAAACGAAAAAAGTGATATTTCTGGATCTCGTGGGCACCATAACCGATCCGGAGAGCGAGCGAGGTGCCCTCATACAAATGGCCAGGGAGATAAAGAGGAGATTCCACCTTCCGGAGTCTCCCGGAGATATATGGGAGGAAATCGAGGATTACAGGAGACCGTACATGGAATCGAGAGATGCGAAATATATCCCGATAAGGTATCTCATAGCCTCAGGCACAGCCGTTCTTCTTGAAAAGCACGGGATGAGCATGGACCTGGGGGACACCGAATGGGTGAAAGAGCTCTATGTTTCCGCTCATGAGAGGTTCTCCGCGCTTTCCGGGAACGCGCTCAGAGGGCTCGAAGTTATGAGGGATATTTCCGAACATCTCGGAGTCATATCGGATGCGGATGACGATTATCTGAAAAGGGTTCTGAAAGCCCTGGGCATACACGAATTCTTCGATTCGATAACCTCGTCGGAAGAGGCGGGGGTATGCAAACCGAACCCGAAAATCTTCGAGACTGCCATGGAAAAGGCCGGAATGCCGGAAAATGCATATTATGTGGGCGATTCGGAGAGGAGAGACATAGAAGGCGCCGTAAATGTCGGAATGACCGCCGTACTCGTTTCCGGAAAAGATGTAAGAGGGTCTTCGGCCTACCATATCGCTCACGATCTTTACGATGCAGCAGTATGGATTTCTAACAGGAAGGATTATAAAGGCACATAGGATGGGGAACTGATGTTCAACGGCATGCTCTCATATCCCTCGGATGCGGAGATCGAAAGGCTGAAATCGATGATCTCGTTCTATTTTCCCGTATACCGGGTATCCGTCAATTACGATGCCATAGGATTCTTCTGCGAAATCGATGAAGACGAACTCGAAAGCCGATTCGATGAACTGAGAATCAGAATGAGGGATGCCGGCTACATTCCGATACTGAAGGAAAGGAAGGGAGAATACATAATCTTCGTAAAAAAGTATCCCAAGCAGAAGTTCAGGGGTAAAAAGCTGAATCTCATCATGTTCGCTATAACCCTCGTGACAACGGCCATAGCCCGGATGTTCCAGTGGGCGGGATATGTCGGCTCGGAGGGCATATTCACCCTAGAAAACTTCGTATACGGAGAGATGTTCTTTTCAATACCTCTTCTGACGATTCTGGGAGTTCATGAGATGGGGCATTACTTCATGGCGAAGAAGAGGAATGTCAGGGCCTCTCTGCCGTTTTTCATACCTTTCATGCCGCCTCTGGGCACTATGGGAGCGTTTATAAGCATAAGGGAGCCGATACCGGATAAGAAATCCCTCCTTGATATAGGGATAGCGGGACCGATAGCGGGTTTTCTGGTTGCCATACCGGTCTCCGTACTCGGCATAATTCTTGGCAATATGAATCCGCAGGTCTCCGCTGCTGATGCTGGGAGCGTACTCATAATCGAACTTCCGATAATCTATCGCCTGATAGCTGCATTCATACCATTCGAGGGCATTATGCATCCCACAGCCTTTGCGGGCTGGGTAGGTTTCCTCGTTACGGCCATAAACCTTCTTCCGGCAGGTCAGCTGGATGGGGGACACATAGTGAGAGCTCTTTTCGGGAATCGTGCGAAATACGTGAGCTACGCCTCGGTCTTCCTGCTTCTCGGACTGGGTCTTTTCTATCCGGGATGGCTCATATTCGGATTCCTGATAATATTCCTCGGCCTGAACCATGTACCCCCCCTCAATGATGTTTCGAAGTTGAAGCCCGACAGAAAGGTGTTCGGTGCCATCGCCATAGTGCTGCTGATAATCTGCTTCGTGCCGATACCCATACAGGAGATGGAGCCTGTCCACGATGTGGAGACCTCTCTCTTCCCCGGAGAAAGCAACAGCACCGTCGGATATGCCGGTTCAACAGTGTATTTCAATTTCACCGTGAAGAACAACGGAACCGTGACGGAAGACATAACACTCATGATACCCACATATCCGGTGGGATGGAGCGCATACTTCTTCGAGTACAACAGTTCCAACGCATCGAGCAGTTTCAGTTTCAGCATGTCTCCCGGAGAGTACAGGAACATGACCCTCGCCGTGGAGATACCTCAGAATGTTACATCGGGAAACCATACGGTGGGCGTTCTTATGTCGGTCAGGAGCGGCGGCTCCGAATCTTTACTTTTCACTGTCACCGTACCTCCGGAAGAGACAGAAGTTTCTGGTAAGTGAACGGTGAACCCTAACAGGATGAATTTCCACCAGCCGGAATCCCTTTGCGATTTCACAGTATCTCCTGTCTGTCAGGATTATTGACAGATACCTTCCCGCATCAAGCACCTCTTCTATGGCGGAGAACGCTCTCTCGTATATTTTTTCTACTGGCTCGCCCCCTGTTCTGGATGATTTGCCGTAGGGGGGATCCGTGGCTACCGCACGTATCTCTCCTAATGAGGCTATCTCTCCCACATCCATCCTGTAAAGTTCGGCCTCAATTCCATAAAATCGCATATTTTTCCCGGCCCCTTCAAGCATTTCCCCGTCGAAATCGGCTCCCACCGGAATGACACCGACAAGTCCGGCCTCCGTGAGAATTCCCCCGGTTCCGCAGAAAGGGTCGAGAAGTCTTTCCCCTCTTTTCACCCTTACTAGATTGATGAGAGCCCTGGCCATCTTCGGGCTGAGGGTCACGGGAGAGAAGAACGGTCTTTTCTGCGGCTACCTCTCAGCAAGTTTTCTTTTATCCTCAATCTTCAAACCTGCAAAAATCTCATTTCCAAGGTATATTTCCAAGACATGCTCCGGATTTTCAAGATCTATTTTTCTCTGCTTGGATACCAACTCTCCGATTCTGCGCTCCACGTCCCTTCTTTTTCCCGGGAAATTACCGTACCTGTACGCTCTCACAGCAAAGCTTCCTTCCGGCAAATCAGCGTCCTCAATCCCTCTTTTCACGGTTTCGAAATCTCCGTGAGATATGAGAAGCGAGGAGCGCCTCGCATAGCCCATTCTCGGAAATACCATGCCCGCATTTTTTCCGGTGACAACCGCAATCTTCCCGAAAGTCCCCAGAATATGCGCTTCTTCGGCTTCGACGGCACCTTTCAGCTCGGCATAGGGCAGAGTCGGATGCTCTCCAGATAGCCATATGGCATACTTCACATCTCAGAAAAAAAGCCCGGGGTTTTTAGTATTTTGGATAAACACAAAAGACCATGAGAAGATCCCGAATATAGCGAATTGAGAGTGTATTATAAAACGGGCTTATTCGACCGGTTTATTGAATTTCAAATCACGTTTCGTCCTATTGACTAAACAACTAATTTTTGATATATCTTTGCGGTCCATAATATGATTTGTATTTATTTTTATAATTTTTTTCGTCTATTACTGCAATCTTTTTAGCAGGAATGCCTGCTACTACGCTATACGGATCAACATCCTTAACCACTACTGCATTTGCACCAATTATAGAATCGTGTCCTATTCTAACATCACCAAGAATCCTCACTCCTGGACCAATATACACATTATCCTCAATTACTGGCACCTTTCCGTTCTTGCCTCCTATAGTAACTCCTTGTCCAATTGTACAGTGTTTTCCTATTTTAGCTTTATAATGGATTACAACACCAATACCACGATATGCGAATTTTGTTTCTTTACCTATTTCACAACTGCTAGGTATATAAGAATTATGGAGAATATGGTTTAATGCATCGAAAAAAAGAGATATGCGCCTCATTCCATGTTTATAAAAGAAATGGCCCACTCTATAAATCTTTATGGCGCGCATGTCCTAGGCAGATACACTATCTTACTTAACGCTTGCTATCATAGGAGAAAGTTTTCATCAATATAAAATATAACAATGTGAAACAAAATATTTCATTTGAGCAAGACCCTCTATATTTAGAAATGGGCCCGGCCGGACCAAGACTTCTCTTCGAGAAGTCAGGCTCGCAGATTAAAAATCTGCTTGTTTGAAAAAATCCGGCTATTGGTGAAAAATGGGCCCGGCCGGATTTGAACCGGCGACCTCCCGCGTGTGAGGCGGACGTCATAACCACTAGACCACGGGCCCAGTCATTCTATCTTGGGTGGGAAGAGCCACTGGGGGGAATCGAACCCCCGACCTACGCCTTACCAAGGCGTCGCTATACCGCTAAGCCACAGTGGCATGTTAATGGTGCGAGATGGTGGGCGAATACAAGAAGATTGCGGGCGAGCAGGTGAGCCCGATTTTCTTTACCACCGGTGGCTTTCTTTGGAGGGCGAGCCAGCGGAGCGAGCAGCAAAGAAAGGGCCCGCCGCTAAGCCA
>JAJRVK010000008.1 GCA_024277315.1 archaeon
CTCCATGGCGATCTCAAAGGACACCGGCAGGTCTTCGCCGCTCCAGGATGGTATGCTTCCCAGGTCTCCGACAGGCTCGGCGAGTATTCCGTCCTCATCCATGTCAACAACCCTCCAGGCCTTTCCCCGGACTATGAAGACCGAGAAGGGCTCTATGTGTGCGGCAACGAATCTCTCATCGAGCTTGGCAACCCTTTTTCTGGTGTTTATGTCAATCACCCAGTAGGAGCGCTCGTCCGCTATCATGGATATGTTTTCGTAGAAGTATTTCCTTGAGTTCCTTCCCCTGCTGAGTCTGTTTCCATCCCTCCATATCTGCCTTATATCCACCAGCTGATTGACAACGGAATCGAATTCGTCCCTGTCCAGGTCCATGAAGGGATGCGCCCTTTTTACGATGGAATAGACGTCGTCGACATCCACATCCCTTCTTTCCACCACTATGGATGTTATCTGGTTCGCCAGAACGCTGAGCGGGCTTTTTCTCACATTTTTCCTTTCGACCTCTCCGTTCATGGCCTTCCTTGCGATGACAGCCCCTTCAGCGAACTCGTCCTCGTTCACGGCTATTACCGCGCCTTTCGGCATCTTCTCCATGCTATGCCCCGATCTTCCCACCCTCTGGACCATCCTCGAGACCGACCTCGGGGAATTGAACTGTATGACACTGTCAACCCTTCCGACATCTATGCCAAGCTCAAGGGATGAGGTGCATATCAGGGCCTTCAGTTCCCCGCTCTTGAACCGGTTCTCGACCTCTATCCTCACATCCCTTGAAAGTGAGCCGTGGTGCAGCTCCATGTCCTCGCATCCGAGCATTGAGTACTGGAGCGCCAGTTTCTCCCCTGTCTCCCTGGTGTTCACGAAGAGCAGGGATGCCATTGATTTTTCCACTATCTCCCTGGCCCTTCTCAGGCATGAGACCCATTCCGTTTCCGAGGAAAGTATCGCAGCCAGTTTTTCATCCTCCTCATCCGGCGAGGGAATCTCCACATCTATCTCCATCTTCCGGATACGGGAAACATCGACAATCCTCACATCCCTGTCCTTACCGACCAGAAACTTTCCGACCTCCTCCGGGTCACCCACGGTTGCGGAGAGGCCTATTCTCTGAAATTCTCCGGCTATCTCCACAAGCCTTTCGAGGACCACCGAAAGCTGTGCTCCCCTCTCGTTGTCCGCAAGTTCATGGATCTCATCCACTATCACATATCTCACATTCCTTAGCAACTCCCTGAGCTTCGAGCCGACGAGCATTATCTGAAGAGTTTCGGGGGTGGTAATCATGATCTCCGGCGGGGCTTTGACATGCATCCTCCTCTCCTTTTCAGTGGTATCCCCATGCCTTACGGATATTCTTATGTCCAGCTCCTTCCCGAACTCCTTCAGTCTTTTCAGCATGTCCCTGTTGAGCGCTCTCAACGGGGTCACATATATCACACCTATCCTCCTTTTCTCCCCCATGAGTTTCGAAAAAACCGGAAGCATGGCTGCCTCTGTCTTTCCCATTCCTGTAGGCGCTATCAGAAGCACATTCTTTCCCTGAAGTATGGGTTCGAATGCCGCTCTCTGTGCTTCCGTTGCTTGGAGGATTCCAAGATTTTCCGCAGCCCTGCGGACCTCAGGGTGAAGGATGGAAGAGGGCACGGTGAAAGGTGAGAAAGGGAGTTAATAAGGGTTTGGAAAGGTGGAACAGGAACCGGGTTAGCTATTTTTGCCCCAAGACAAGCATCATCTTATCGTCTGCACACGGAAAGAAGCCGATATTTTTGAAGCCGATATCCAGGAGCATGTTCTTGACTTCCGTCGGTGAGAAATATTCCTCATTTATGCCTGTTTCTGCGCCTTTTTTCCAGTCGGATATGCATATGGTGCCGTTTTCCTTCAGAACCCGGTAAATCTCCGTCAGTGCTGTTCTGGCATCCGTATGATGGAGCGTTCTTACCGAGACCACGGCATCGAATTCGCCGTCAGCAAAGGGGAGATCTTCAGCATAGGCTTTCATAATCCTGTAGTTTCTCCCTTCCTCCAGACCCTCATAAGGATCTATTCCGGTGACGTGCATTCCTCTGGATGAGAGATATTTCACAAAATCTCCGACGCCGCACCCTATCTCAAGAACCCTCTTTCTGTCCTTTATGCATTGATACACCTCTTCCCATATCCTCATTCGACTTCCTCCAGCAGCTTATTGAGGTCGTCGGCCATGATGAAATCTACCACCGTCAGATTCACTTTCCTGACGCCCTCCACCCTTTTAATTGCATTTTTTATGCTGTATGCAAGCTGGACACCGAGAGGACAGGAAGGAGCGCTCGGCCTGAAAATCACATCCACAACACCATTTCTGACCTCTAGCCCATCTATCAGGTTCATCGTAACGACATCGATAAGGGTTTCGGGGCCAATGACCCCTTTGAGAGAGTTTTTATTCGCTCTTTCAGTTCCTCATCGTCTTTTTCTGACATTCCTATGCCTTCAATACATCATCCACGAACTTCTCCTCCGGCTGGGCTCCTATGCTCACTATTGCCCCGTCGTTTATGACCTGCTGTGGTACGGCGGAGACATTGTATAGCCCCGCCAGATCCTGGTTCTCGACGGCTTCGACGCACTCCGACTCCACCTTTCCTTTTGCCGCTATCGCAATCTTGTTGGCAAGAACCACCGACATCGGACAGTACGGACAGGAGGGAGTCACATACACCTGGATTTTCACATCCTTATTCAGAGATTTCAGTTTTTCCTCAGATACCGGAGACAGCGTACTTTCATCTCTGGACACCAGGATTATGGTCTCCACGAATCCCCGGCCTTCCTGTCCCGCCGGAGCTCCTGTATATCTTATCCTGTAACCGGAATCCGGGTCTATGAGCACTGTGGGAAACCTGGATACACCGTATTTCTCACACTCGGGACTGCCCTTCTCATAAATTCTGAGGTTTATCTTGTCGGTCAGTTCGGCGAGTTCGCGGGATATCTGGACGGTGAAATCCGAATATTCCTTGTGTTCCATGTCATTCGGGTCAACAAAGACCAGCAGATCTATCTTTCTCTTCATTTCTTTTTCGAACCTGTTTCTCAGTTCTTCTCTAGACTCTTCGTCTATCAACCTTTCCATTTTTTCACCTCTCGTCTATTCTTCAAATCCTTTCACATTTCTTTTATCGTTCTTCCAGTATGGGCTCATGAGGTCCTCATATGCGGTCAGAGCGGCCGTTGCACCCTCCGCCGCAGCGGTGACTATCTGCTTGACACCGCCTATAACATCACCTGCGGCATACGCATATCTCACGCTTGTCCTCATCCACCGGTCCACTTTTATGTATCCTCCGGAGGTGAGTTCGATACCTAACTGTTTTGCAAGTTCGGTGTTCGGACTCTCTCCGATGGAAACGAATATGCCATCCACCTCCATGTCCCTTGTTTCTCCCGTTTTTCTGTTCTTTATCCTTGCCACGCTCACCCTCGCATCTCCCTTTATTTCCTCGACAACCGAGTCCCATATGACAGGAACCTCCATCTCGAACATCTTTTTCTGCAGAGCCTTTTCGGCCCTTAGCTCGCTCCTTCTGTGGACAAGGGTGACATCGCATCCTATTCCTTTCAGATATATGGCATCTCCGACCGCAGTGTTTCCCCCGCCCACAACGAGAATCTTCTTTCCCTTGAAAAAGAAGCCGTCGCAGGTAGCACAGTAAGAAACTCCTCTGCCTGCGAATTCTTCCTCGCCCGGAACGTTGAGATGTCTGTGTTCGCTGCCGGTTGCAATTATTACGCTTTTCGCCGAGTACTCATTCCTGTCTGTCCTGATTTCGAACATGTCGCCCGCTTTTTTTATCCCGATGACAGGCTCTATCTCCACTATTTTCACATACTGCTGTGCGTGGTGTTTAAACTTCTCAGCCAGTTTCATCCCCTCTATGCTGACGAATCCGGGATAATTCTCTATGGCCGGAGATTCGGCAACCAGACCGCCGGCGGTCTTGCCATCCAGCACTATCGCTTTGAGCCCGGCTCTCACAGCGTATATGGCTGCTGTCAGACCGGCCGGACCGGCTCCTATTATTACAGTACCATATTCTTCCATGGACTCGTTTCTCCATTTTTGTACTATATAAAAGTATTCGGGACACATCTGTCCTACACCGGATTGGAGCGCTCGTAATCCGCGATGACCTCCGAGACGACGGTCCAGACCTTCAACATGCCGTCATATATCGAAACGCTCCTGTCCGCAATATCATAAACCCGGCTTTTGTAATCGCCTTCGGGAAATCCGCCTATTATGACGATGTAATCTCCCTCTCCCCGAAAAATCCTGCCGGGCGTCCTTTTTTCGCCTGACGGCGACATTGCCAGAACTTCCTCTCCCTTCTTTATTTCTTTTATGTAATTTTCGAGCGTAACACCGTATTTCAGTGAAAGCAGAGGCTCTTTTTTACTGGGAACCGCACCCATATCATAAAGGGATTCCATGAGCCCTATGAAGCGCTCGTAATGTTTGGGCAGCCGGGTTTCGGGATTGACTTCGATTATTTCGTCGTTCCTCGTATGTACCGCAACCCTCAGTTTCCTTTCCTGATTTAGGATTGAATCGAGGGACAGAAGGAGAAAGAAATGTACGATATCCGGCCTTCCTCTCCTGCTCCCTTCGGTAATATTACGGAGAGCCGAGTGGTGATATGTCGAATCGAGGATGCACATTCCTGCCTTCTTTTTCCTCCTTTTCGTATAGGCGACAACCGCCGGATGTCCCCATATCTTCTGTGGTATGAGTTCAAGCTCCGCATCTGCGAGAATCAGGGTGAGCATATGCGTGAGTAGGGTCGATTATTTATAATCTCACCATTGAGGTTCAAGTTCATAATCTATCGGGTCCCTGTATCCCGCCTCTCTGAACCCTTTGATCCTAAGTTTGCAGGAATCGCACACCCCGCATGCCTTTTCTCCGCCTCTGTAGCACGACCATGTGAGCTCATAGGGTACGCCGAGTTTCATGCCTGTTCTTATTATCTCGGCCTTGCTCATCCGTATAAGCGGGTACTTTATCTCTATCGGCCTGCCCTCGACCCCTCTTTTCGTGCCTAGGCGCGCGACCTCCTCGAACGCGGAATAATACTCCGGCCTGCAATCCGGGTATCCGGAATAATCCAGTGCGTTAGCACCTATGTATATCGCATCCGCATCCTTGACCTCGGCATAGGCCAGTGCAAAACTCAGAAGTATGGTATTTCTTGCAGGCACGTAGGTCACAGGAATCTCCTCTGCCATGCGCTCTTCGTCCCTGTCCACGGGAACATCTATGCTCTCATCAGTCAGAGCGGAGCCCCCTATCTGTCCGAGGTCTATCTTCAATATCTTATGTTCCTTTACGCCGAAATGTTCGGCTATCTTTCTGGCGCTCTCCAGCTCTCTCAAATGCCTCTGTCCGTAGTCGAAGCTCAGCGCATAAAGTTCATAACCATCATGTTTTGCTATGGCCATGCACGTGGAACTGTCGAGCCCCCCCGAGAGGAGTACCACCGCTTTTTTCATATATCCACCTCATATCCGCTCCTTTTAAGCCTTTCTCTCACCATCTCAAGTGTCGGAAGGAAGTCCTGTGCTCCCCTGTTCTCTATAACAAAGCTTGAAACGGCAGCGCCCGTGAGTCCCGCATCATGGTAATCGAGGCCGTGGTAGAGCCCGGTGTAAAACCCCGCTCTGTACGAATCTCCCGCACCTGTCGGGTCCACAAACCTTGCAGGCTTTATGGCGGGAACCCTATCCTCCCCTTTTTCCGATATTATCCTGCTTCCCCTATCTCCGAGAGTGTTTATTATGGCAGGGACGTACTCCAGAAGCTCACCTTCATCTCTGAGCCCGAGCATACCAAGGGCCTTACCAAGCTCAGATTCGTTACAGAAGAAGATATCGGATATCGAAAGCATATCTCTGAGCATTTCCGGGGAATAGACATAATGGATCTCCTGAGAAGGGTCGAGCGTTATCTTCCTTCCATTATTTTTCGCCTCTTCCCCTATCTTCAGGTAATATGCAGGCTTTCCGGTGGAGAAGTGAACCCATTCCGATTCCACCGCAGGGGCATACAGAAGTTCATATCGCTCAATCTCTCCCATAACGCCCTGATACACATATCCCCTCTGTGTTCCGCCGGCGTTTATTATCCACACCTTGGGACTCTTCCCCTCTTTTCGAACCACTCCCTTCATATCTACACCTGCATCTTCCAGTTTTTTCCAGTAATCGTCAGGGAAATCAGTGCCTATGAATGCGGCGAGAGAAACAGACGTTCCCAGCCTTGCGGCGGTTATGGCTATGTTCGCACCGGTGCCTCCGTGCCTCACCTCGAAGTCATTTATCCCTACGAACTCCTCCGCATGCGGTATTCTGGGAGAATCGAGTATCGTGTCAACGATTATGTGTCCGTAGACCGAAAGGAATGCCATGCACAGCCATTACATTCGGGATAAAAGACTTATGGAATTTAAAAAAGAAATGGTTTAGAGCTTTTCGAACCTCTTGCTCAGGTTCTTCATCACGTTCGGAAGCGTTGTGTACTCCATGTCCTCGAGCGGCAGTCTGTGAGGCTCGAAAGGTCCGTGCCTTCTCATATACTCCGCCACATACTGGGCCTTTTCCCGGGTATAATCCCATGCAGGGTCATCGAA